>CALCGO010000123.1 GCA_937901055.1 uncultured Rhodobacterales bacterium | reverse complement strand
GGCGGTGATGGATGGCTCTTTCCCGGATGCAGCCACGTCTGTTTCCATGTCCGCACTCGAGCTGGATAGGTTGAAAGAGGGATTGGATAAAATACAGCCCGTCCATCAATAAGGATCATTTCTCGTGGCACTAATCAACGTCAAGGTTACAAAAGTCACTCAAGAGGCAGATGGAGTCCGATCATTCCTCTTGGCAAAGAAAGGCCTATTTAAATTACCACCCTATTCACCTGGCGCGCATATTGACGTGCATTGCGGTGAGGGTGTCATCAGACAATATTCGCTTTGTGGACTCCCCGATGATCGGCGGCATTTTCAAATCGCCGTGCGACAAGTCGACCGCTCACGGGGTGGCTCTGATTTGATGCACATGGAAGTAAAAGAGGGTGATTGGCTTGAAATTGGCAGTCCTCGCAGCAACTTTCCGCTGGATGAAGGCTCGCCCTACTCTATTCTTATTGCTGGTGGCATCGGCATCACACCAATTATTGCCATGGCAGATAGATTACATGTTCTGGGCCGGTCGTTTGTGTTGCACTACTTTACTCGCGCGGCCGATCATACGGCGTTTCGCGACAGGCTGGCGCGTGGCGAATATGCAGACAAAGTGGTGTTTCATGAGGGGCTAGACGTTGCGTTGACCGGTTCTGCACTGAGAGTGGCTTTGGCTAATACTACTGAAGGAAGCCAAGTTTATATATGTGGGCCGGGTCCGTTTATGGATACTGCTCAGGCCTTGGCCTTGGAGAATTTACCCACAGAAGCAGTTAACCTGGAGCGCTTTTCGGCAAACCCCGAATTAACCGATACACCGACGCGCGCATTTCAGGTGAGACTCTCTCGGACAGGTATCACCTTGGATGTTGGCACAGAGGAGACAATCCTTGACGTGCTAGAGTTAAATGGTGTCTTAGCACCTTTTTGTTGCGAGCAGGGCGTTTGCGGCACCTGTGTCACTGCGATTGTTGAAGGAGAAGCGGATCACCGGGACAGTTTTTTGTCTCCTAAACAGCGTAACTCAGGCAAATTAATGTGCATATGTGTCTCACGAGCGAAGGGCAGTCGGGTTGTGCTTGACCTGTGATTGCAAAATCTGATCATAGATTTACGGCGCATAATCAATAAAAATAACAATATAAATGCAATAAGCCGCTTTTGGAGCTTATTATCTGAGTATTTACTTTAGGTGCATCAGATAACACTCTATTTATAATCAGTACCTTGTAAGTTGTTCGTCTAAAGAAGCTGCGACAAGGCATGCACCACATCGTCGTGTTTGACATGAAACGGTAAATTTCGAATCGGTGAACCATCACGCATCACTATCGTAGCCAAGTCTTGTAGATCCTCGGCACTCATGTCTTTGAGGCCAATTCCCTGAAGATTGATGGGTAACCCAACGTCTTTGAAGAACGGCAACAATTTCCTAATCGCATCCGTATCACCTTCCAACTTCAATTGGAATAAAACGCCTAAGGCGACGCGTTCCCCGTGGTAGATACTGTGATCTGAGCTGTAGCGTGACACAGCGGCATCAAGCGCATGTGCGCCCGCCACGCCAGTGTTTTCAAACCCGACACCACTCAGGAAGACATTGGCCTCGACCACCCGTTCCACTGCTTCGTTTACTAGATTCTTCTCAACAGCACAAAGCGCATCGCGCCCATAGTGCATAATAGTCTCATGGCAGGACCGTGCCAAGTTCATCGCTATATCCGAAATTGCACCTCCACGAAAATTATTGATACCCTTGGCATGACAGGCTCGTGCTTCGAACCATGTGGACAGACTGTCGCCCATACCCGCTACTAGCAATCGCACAGGCGCGTTTGCGACGACTTGCGTGTCCACCAGCACCACCGCTGGGCTGCAATTAAATCGCATCACACCGATATGAGTGTGATCATCGGAGTACTCAACTGCAATGGAGCTAACTGCCCCATCAGTTGAAGCTATGGTTGGGGCTGAGATAAATGGCACACTAAGCTCCGCCGCTACTGCCTTACCTGTATCAAGAGCTTTGCCACCGCCAATAGCGATCACAAGGTTCATGTTTTTGCCTTTTGCCTTAAGCCGGTCAATCTCAGAGCGGCAGCATTCGCCATTAAAATCTTCCCACTGATAGGTAACCTTTGCAGCCTCAAGGCTCTGAGTAACACGTGCCCCTACGAGGTCGCGCACAAAACCATCAGCGAAGACCAGTGCGCTGTTGTCCAGCTGCAATGCAGCTTCACCAATGCGGTCCAGCGCACCTTGACCTTGGATATATTTTGCAGGCAGTCCTAAAATACGGTCTGTCATCTTATCCTCCCATCACGGCCGTAAGGCCTCCATCCACATATATCACATGGCCATTCACAAAGTTGGACGCGTCAGACGATAAGAAAACCGCTGCCCCGATCAGGTCTTCCAATTGACCCCAACGCGCAGCGGGCGTGCGGCCCATCAGCCATGCATTTTGTTCGGGGTCATCCTTGATAACTTGTGTGATTTCGGTCAGGAAATAGCCCGGTGCGATGCCATTGACTTGTATATTGTCACCCGCAAGCTCGTCACACATCGAGGCCGTCATTATCGCTGCTGCCGCTTTGGATCCAGAATAGGCAACCGCCCCCTTGCGGCCCATTTTGGAAAGGGCCGAACAGATGTTTATGATCTTGCCTGCCTTCCGTTTTTGCATATGGGCCGACACGGAGCGGGTCGTCAGAAACAGCCCGTCTACATTGGCTTGCATTACTGCCTGGTAGTCTTGCGCAGAAATATCAGACATCCGGCCGCGCCGGTTGGTGCCTGCATTGTTGATCAGCACATCAATTGGACCAATTTCAGCTTCGATCCGGTCAATATTTGCAGCGATCGTATTGGGATCAGACACATCAAAAGGGGCTGTTTCAACTTGTATACCCTCCTCTGATAATGCGCCTGCTGCCTCTTCCAGCTTCTCGCGACTGCGACCATTCAAGATGATCTTTGAACCAGCTGCCCCAAGGCCACGCGCAAGACCAAAGCCAATCCCGCTGCCTGAGCCCGTAATCAGAATTCTGCGACCCCTAATATCAAATAATTTAGTAGGGTCTGTAAAAGCAAGTGACATTTTATCTCCTCAGTGTTTATTAATTAGAAAAGAAAAGCTCCACACTTAGAAAGGTCTTGTCTCATTAATATTCTATATTATAGAATTAAAATTCTATAATACGGGATTATAGTCGCACTGAAAATTCTGTGTCAATATTCTTTGATACAAATTTAAAAAAAAAGGGTTATTCGAAAACCCAGCAAGATTTTCTAAAATAGGTTCCGGTCTCTCAGTTCATTCTAACAGGTTTCGTTCGAAAATCAAAGCGCTAGAAAGCATCCTTCAGCGCAAATAAGTGCTCTACATATTCAAGCTTCAACCTAGAGAAATTATTACATAATACTTCCGTATATAGGTTTCGACATGCCATATCGGTTGGAGCCCGTTGTCCATGATAAACGCGTCCCCTGACTTTATGGTTCTTGTCACCCCATCTGATGTTTCAATCCGTGCCTCACCTTCAAGAATGTGGCAAAATTCAATCTGGTTGTTCATAGGTCCGCAAAAAACACCCGCTGTGCTATCCCACATTCCTGATTTGATGAGGCCATCGGCACCGACGAAATGGCTCCAAACTTTTTGCTTGGGGTCTCCCTCGAGGATATCCTCTGCAAACTTCTTGTCGATAGGGTCCACTTTTTGCTCGCTAAAATTAACAAATCTCATATGCTATTTTTCTCCTTTAATAAATGACCCATTCCACAGTCGAGCGCAACTAATGCTTGATCTTGCATGGATTTTGTGGTGACCATGAGTAGAACGAAAGCTTTTTGCTATGGGTTTAATCTCAGGTATTCCCAATCGGATAAAGGTTAAAATTTTTACCATCACTTAAGTTCTCCTGTTACAAATGCAGAGTTACACCTGAGTTGTTGTCTCCGTGTTTACCGCGATTCAAGATAATCAAGCAAGCGCAGAAACCATATAGCCGGCCCTTCTAGCGTTTTCTTTAGGCTTCTGAACGGTATTTTCATGATGGGTGATGTCGGGAATGGAAGCGCATTCGGGTTCGCACCTAAGACACGCTTGGCTAGAACCTTGCCCATGATATTGGAAATAGCGACCCCACGGCCGTTATACCCAAGCCCAACAAGTAGGCCCGGCTTTGGCTCATGAAGATGTGGAAGTCTATCTTCGGTCAGAGCGACCTTTCCACCCCATCTGTAAGACCAGTTCACACCTCTCAACTGAGGAAACACACGTTCTGCATCTTTGATCAGCCACTCCACGCCACCAATAGTATCGTTACCGAATTCCCGTCCATGACTGCCATAAGCGATACGGTTGTCGGGCTCTCTGCGCGCAATCATTATCACCCGTCTGGTATCGGACATGGTATGCCCTTCGGGTAAGATGCTTCCGATTGTTTCTTCGGGCAAGGGATCAGTGGCGATCTGAATAGAAGTGATTGGGATGATGGATTTTGACAATCCAGGAATGAGATCGCCAGTATAACCGTTTGTTGCAATAATCACCCAATCAGACAGCACGGAACCAATGGATGTTTTTGCCGTCCACTTGCCTTCGGACTTGTCCAACGAAAGCACGGCGCTCTTGCTATAAATCTTCACACCACGTTGTTCCGCAGCTTTTGCAAGACCCCGCGACAGGGACAACGGTTGAACTGCGCCTCCTTGCGGGGTGATAATACCCGAATGATAGGCGGAAGTGCCGGACTTTCTTTCAATCTCGGAGCGTCCAATAAATTCTATGCCAGCGCCGTGCTCATTCCATTCCTTTACGCAAACCTCTTCTTTTCTTAAGGCCTTTGCACTGTGGAAGACCCGCAGCCATCCATTCTGGCGCGCCTGACAATCGATCTGATATTTCTTGATTGTCGCGAACAGATCGTCGGCGGATTGTATGTAGGTATTCGTGAGGCGTTCCGCATATTCAGTGCCGAGTAGTCTCCTAAACTGTGAGGGTGTGTTGAAGGGAGGTATTGGATTAACCTGGCCACCGGAGCTCCCGGATGCCCCATGGGCCACGTCGCCAGCCTCCAACACGACTACGGACAAACCGGATTCTGAGAGTTCCAGAGCAGCCCTCAGACCGGTGAAGCCTGCGCCAATAATGACAACATCGGCCCGATGGGAGCCCGTCAAAATATGCCGTGGACTGTCTGAAGTCGCTGTTTCGGACCACAATGATCTTGAACTGTACACCATCACGGTAGCTTTTTAAGTGAGTTTTCGGCTAAGCATTCAAAGACCCGAGCGACCGCTTCGGCTCCTGGGTCTACATGACCCGAAAGTTGATCCGCACTGACATAACTTGCCCGGCCGGCGCCAGCGTTGAGCATGGTAGAAGTGAGGTTCGCACCTTTACGCGCCGCCACTGCGGCATCTTCAATCCCATAGATCAGACTGTCCAATGCCGGTTCCAATGCATCAATCATAGTCCGATCACCCCGTTTTGCCCCGCCAATATTCATAATTTCCTCGAGGCCTAACTTCAGTGCCTCGATAGTGGGCCGACCATGTGCAAGCGCATTTCCCGTGGCCGCGAAATAGATTGACAACAAGATACCTGACGATCCACCCATCGCTTGGCCCAAAATCTGGGCGAGAGCCTGATATAGCTGCGAAGGTTCGGCGAATGGTAGTTGCTCTGCAGCGGCAAGCAAGGTTTCCGCTGCCTTGGCCACCGTTGATCCAGTATCGCCATCTCCAGATTTTGCATCCAGCGCGTTCAGCTCTGTTCTTGAGGCAATCAAGGTCTTGCAGCAGTCGGACAACATGTCACTTAAAAGCAGATTAACCGATGCTGGGAAATTCATTGGCTCCAGTTTAGAGGAAAGTGGAATGGTCTGAACTGGTGCGATTGAAAAGACACCGGGCCAGGTATTTAACGGCACCGGCGCAACAAGGAGTTCAAGCTCTTGCGGTGTTGCTGGATATGTAGAGATAGAAACTCCATGCATTCCAAGCGACCCCATCATTGTCGCGGGGCCCACAATGTGCGATATTTTGTTGCCCAAGTGCGATTGAATGAGTTCATGCACAATGACTGACATCTCGAGATTGGAGGTACCACCTAGGTTATTGACAAGTACGACATGTGGTCCGTCAATCATGGTTGCAGCCAGACTATCGCAAACTGACATAAGTGCTGTGCGCACATTTTTGAAATCGGCCTGTCTGACACCGGGCTCTCCGTGAATGCCCAAGCCGAGTTCAATCTTTCCCACTGGAATACGGTCTTCTTTTGGCGAACCCGGTACCTCACAGGTATCCAGAGACATACCAAAACTCTTCGTCCCCTCTGCCGTTCGTCTCGCTGCTCCGGCGATTGTTTTCAGATCTGCACCCTCTCTGGCCATGGCCCCCGCGATCTTATGAACGAACAGAGTTCCGGCAACGCCTCGCGGCTGAAGCAGGTCTGGCAGCGCGATGTCGTCCCCCACAATAACCAACTCGACCTTATGTCCCAAGCTTCGCGCGCGCGCCGCAGCTAGCCCAAAATTCAAGCGGTCGCCAGTATAATTCTTGACGATCAGTAGGCAGCCAGCGGGGCCAGTAACCGCGAGGATGCCAGCAAGTACCGCATCAACGCTAGGGGATGCAAAGACGTCTCCACAAACGGCTGCAGTCAGCATGCCCGCACCAACGAACCCGGCGTGGGCTGGTTCATGGCCCGAACCACCACCTGAAATCAATGCAACCTGTGACTTGTCCCAATCGCTGCGGATAACGACACGTACGTAGGGGTAACCATCAAGACGCACTAGCCTGCCTCCCGATGCAGCGATAAGACCATCTATCGCCT
>CALCGO010000122.1 GCA_937901055.1 uncultured Rhodobacterales bacterium | reverse complement strand
GTGATTTCCACATCGGCCCGCAAACGATACATCGTCAACCGTTGTGCCAATGCCGCAGCGCGATCTTTACGTATATCCAACAAGATTGAGTCTTTGCCCGAGCTCATGATGAAATCGAATAGGTACTTGCCTTGCGGACTAAGCATCGCTGCATAAACCGGTCCCTGCGCAACTCGCGCGACCGCGTTGCTTACCAACCCTTCCAGAAACGACACATGATCATCGCCCGCAATCCGCAACACGGTACGATCTGGGTTATAGAAACCGTTTGTCATATTATTATCCCCTTTGAGGGTATATATAGGCATCGGACACACGTTTCACACCCGTAAATGCGAAATTCCGAAAGCTATAATGCCTGCCCCGATTACTGTCATCATCCCGACCCTGAACTCCGCACCAAAGCTGCAGCGCTGCCTAGGCGCATTAGGGGAAGGCATCATGGACGGCCTTTTAGCCGAAGTGCTTTTTGCTGACGGTGGATCAACCGACGACACCCAGCAAATAGCCGAAGAAGTCGGTGCGGCTTTCCTGCCCACACCGATCGGGCGTGGCAGCCAGATGGCTGCCGCTGCATCGCGCGCACGGGGGGATTGGTTGTTGTTCCTACATTCCGACAGCGTTTTAGGTCGTGACTGGCAAGACGCTGTGATCCGTCACATGTCTAACCCTGAACAGGCTGCCTACTTCAAGTTGCGATTTGACGAAACTACACTGCCCGCCAAAATCGTCTCCGGGTGGGCGAATTTTAGATCCCGGTGGTTAGGCCTGCCCTACGGCGATCAAGGGCTGTTGATCAGCAAGCGACTATACAACCGCATTGGTGGTTTCCCGGATATCCCACTAATGGAAGATGTAGCGATAGCAAGAAAACTACGCGGTAGAATGCGCCCCCTGCCCGTGCCCATCGAAACCAGCGCCGACAAATATCGTAAAGACGGCTGGGTTAAGCGATCACTCTTGAACTTTGGCATGTTGTCACGGTACCTTGCAGGCGCTGACCCCGATAAATTTGCCGCGACCTATCACCGCTAAATATGTGCGAATTGCAGCCGGTAAAGTTCGGCGTAAAAACCCTTGTTCGCCAACAAATTTTTATGGGTTCCGGTTTCAACGACGGCACCTTGGTCCATCACGACAATCATATCCGCGTCCAGAATAGTTGACAGTCGATGCGCGATAATAAATGTCGTTCGTCCCTTGGCCAGTTTATCGAGAGCAGCCTTGATGGCCGCTTCGGATTCGGCATCTAGCGCCGAGGTTGGCTCATCCAGCAACAGTATTGGCGCATCGCGCAAGATCGCGCGGGCAATCGACAGACGTTGCTTTTCCCCACCGGAAAAATGGCTGCCATTCGCGCTGACGTTAGTGTCATAGCCATCCGGTAGGCTATTTATGAAACCGTCCGCAGCAGCCGACGTAGCCGCACTTTGAATATCATCGATTCCTGCATTCATGCGCCCGAAACCGATGTTTTCGCCAATAGTCCCCGTAAGCAAGACCGCATCCTGACTAACCACTGCGATCTGTCGGCGCAAAGACTCAATACTGATGTCTCTGATATCAGTTCCATCAATCAACACCCGGCCTTTGGTTGGATCAAACAGACGAGGAATGAGATTGAATACGGTAGACTTTCCGGCTCCCGAACGCCCGACAAGAGCCACTTTGGATCCGGCGGGAACATCCAACGTAAGGTTTTTCAGCGCCGCAAACCCATTGGGGTAGACAAACTCAACACCCTCGAATTGCACCATCCCTTCGGCGCGCTCAATCGATCGAGCGTTGTCCTTATCGAAAATTTCATTCTTTGCATCAAGGATCGGAAATATGCGATCCAGTGCTACACGCCCCTGCATAGCGGATGCGAAAGTCGACCCAAGCGCGCGTGCCGGTTGCGACAGAACGCCAACACCCGTTAGCAATCCCATGAAATCCGCGACCGTCATTGTTCCGCGTGTTATTCCCCAAGAAACCGCAAATAACAGTGCAGACACTGCCAACCCACTTAGAATTTCTGTCAAAGGCGAAAGTCTACCTTTCCACTTCATATCCATAACCCGAAGACGTTCGACTTCGCTGAAAGTCCCCGATGCGGCGTCGTTCAAGTGATCTTCCAACTGGTACGTCCGGGCCATACGAATGCTGGAAAGCCCTTCGACAATCTCGGAATTCATACCCGAAAGCTGCGCCTGCGTTCCCTTTGAAATATCGCGGATTTTTGCACCGATCGAGCTTACAGGTGCGATTGCTAACGAGAATACTAATAGCAGTATCAATGTTATCTGCCAATTGATCGACAGCATCACCGCGATTGCAGCAATAATTATCATCACACTGGACACGGCCACCATCAAGGATTGCACGGATGCCCGCAACAAGTCGCTGTCCGACGAAAACCGCGCGGCCAACGCTGCGGGTGCTTCGCCTTGTAGACGTGACAAATCGGAATAGACTAGGCTGGAATACATAGCCTTTTTTAACCTAGCTTCGAAACGAAACAGTGCGGTGTTGCTGGTAACCATTTGAAAGTACATGCTGATACCTTTGATCACCGCGATCAAAAGGATACCAACGGGGCCCCAATAAATCACAGAAATATCGGCGACTTCGTACGCTGCGATAATCAACTGAATAATTTTTGCATAAGCAGCCGATGCAATTGCTGTGATGACCATCAACCCAAAACTCGCAAAGATCAGGCGCCGGTGCTCCGAAAGCCAGTCTCGCCAAAGCCGTCGATAGCCAGCGTCAGCAGATTTGTCGTTGGGTTGCATACGGGATTCTCCGGTCACTCAATTGGGTCACAAACTAAATGCTGCTGCGCCTCGCCTCAATAGGACGTTCGTACAATATGCGGATTTTCTTTACTTTGCCAGTTTCCATTCCGAAAACTCTGGTTATTCTTGCCGTGAATTTATTAAGGATACCCGCAATGAGTCTTTCCCAAGGTCGCGACCTTTTCATGACCCCCGGCCCCTCTGTCATACCTGATCGCGTGCTGAACGCCATGCACCGCGCCGCGCCCAATATCTACGAGGGTGATCTGATAGATACCACCGATAGTATTCTGGATAGTTTACGCAAAATTGCCCGCACCACAGGCGACCCGACCATCTACATCAGCAACGGCCACGGCGTCTGGGAAGCGGCGTTGCATAACGTCCTTCAAGCCGGCGATAAAGTTTTGTGCCTCGCCACGGGCGTTTTCGGGAACGGTTGGGCGAATGTCGCGAACAATATGGGGATCGACGTGGAACTGATCAATTTCGGAACCACCGGCAGCTTTGATGCAGCCAAAGTGGCGGAGATTCTTCGCGGCGATACGGGTGAAATTAAGGCGGTGCTTGCGACGCACACGGATACGTCCTCGTCTATTACCAATGACATTGCCGCCCTGCGAAAAGCGATCGACGAAGCGGGGCACCATGCGTTGTTGATGGTGGACTGCATCGCCTCACTTGGCTGCGAACCGTTCGAAATGGACGCTTGGGGCGTCGATGTCATGGTTGCTGGTTGTCAAAAAGGATTGATGGTCCCCCCCGGTGTAGCTTTTACCTTCCACAACGCAAAAGCGGCGCAGGTATCTGAAAATATACAAAAAAGCTCACCGTATTGGAACTGGACACCAAGGACAAATCCCGACATATTTTATTTACGTTTCAACGGCACGCCTCCAACGCACCATTTGTTCGGACTGGCTGAGGCCCTAAAAATGCTCGTTGATGAAGAAGGGCTGGAAAACGTCTGGGCACGCCACACAAAACAGGCGCAAGCTGTGTGGGCTGCCGTCGATAGATGGGCCGAGGCTGGCGCCATTCGCTGCAACGTCAACAAACTCGCGGATAGGTCGAGCGCGGTCACGACGGTGGTTTCCGATACTGTCGATCTAACACCGCTGCACCATTGGTGTCAGGATACCGCTGGATTGGTTCTGGGCGTCGGCATCGGTTTCGGCAACTATGAATCCAACCAGATTTTCCGCATTGGGCACATGGGTCACATGAACCCTGTGATGTTGCTAGGCGCGCTATCAACCATCGAAGCGGGCCTAAATGCACTCCAGATACCGCATGGCGAGGGGGCGATCGAAGCCGCCGGACGCGTGCTGTCTAGCTAAATGCCAACGCTCGGGGGGAGTCGAAAAACACTTCCTCCAGATTGTCACCTTCTCCTGCCCGATCAACGATCAGGAAATCCTGTGGGTTGCCCAATACCAACAGTGGATGATGCCAGACGTTGATATCGTATTGCAGCCCTTGATTGCCTTGGCAATGAAATGCTCGGCAGCTCGCCAAATCCGGACTCTCCGCCACGACGGCCAACCACGGTTGCCCGCCAAGCGGAACAAACGCCTGCGAGCCAAGCGGGTGGCGCTCCAGCATTGCGATGCTCAATTCGCGTGGGCGGCCACGAAAGATCGAGATGATCGCTTGTCCATCACCAACAGCAGCCTCGGCTAATGCATGAAACCGAGTTGTATAGCCGGAGTTAATCTCGATCGCAGTGGATGGATCTGTCTCGATGACTGTTCCGAAAGGCGCGAAGGCCTGAGGCGTTAATGGCTCTACTGTAATCATAGTTTCAACTTCGGATGGCGGTTCACGTCTTTATACAGCAGATACCGGAAATCCTCCGTGCCTGCTGCATAACATGCCTGCGGGCAAAACGCACGCAACCACATGAAATCGCCGGCTTCAACTTCAACCCAGTCATTGTTCAGCTTGTAAGCCGCCTTGCCCTGCAAAACGTAAAGCCCGTGTTCCATCACGTGGGTTTCCATAAACGGAATTATCCCGCCCGGCTTGAACGTAACAATGTTGACGTGCATATCGTGGCGCATATCGTCGGGGTCGGCAAATCGTGTGGTTGCCCACGCTCCATTTGTATCGGGCATAGCAACTGGTGTTTCGTTTTTGTCGTTGGTCACGAAGGCTTCGGGGTCATCAATTCCATCAACAGCTTCGTAAGACTTTCGAATCCAATGAAAAGTTGCAGCGGCGCCTGACGTGTTTTTTACACTCCATTCCGCCTGCGGAGGGATGAACGCGTAGCCACCCTCCTCCATGTTGTGGGTCGTGCCATCCAGAGCCAGATCAATCGTACCTGAGACGACAAACAATACCGCCTCTGCATCAGCATCCGGTTCAGGCTGGTCGCTGCCACCCCCCGGTGAAACTTCAACGATATATTGCGCGAAAGTCTCGGCAAAACCGGACATAGGTCGCGCGATAATCCATGCGCGGGTCTTCTCCCAAAACGGTAAATTACTGGTGACGATATCGGTCATCACACCTTTGGGAATAACCGCATAAGCATCCGTAAAAATCGCCTGCCCCGTCAACATATCGTTTTGCGAGGGAAGCCCGCCTTCGGGCGCGAAATATTTGTCATTAGTCACGTGCGATCACCATCAGTAATTGAGTTGAATAATCTTACAATGAAACCAACCCGTTGACCCTTATTGTTTGCATTGAAACAGTTTCTCAAAAACAGGCTAAACCGGAGGGTGCTCTGCACGCCAGTGTTTCGCAATATCCTCACGCGTCGTTAGCCACACATCTTTATGCCCCTGCACATAATCGAGGAACCGCGCCAAAGACGCAGCGCGACCGGGGCGGCCAACCAGACGGCAATGCAAACCGATCGACATCATCCGTCCGCCCTCGTCATAAAGCACATCAAAACTGTCTTTTAGATAACTGAAAAACTGGTCGCCTGAGTTAAACCCTTGCGGCGAAGCAAACCGCATGTCGTTTGCGTCCAACGTATAAGGAACCATTAAGAACGGCCCATCTGGGCCATCTATATAATAAGGAATATCATCAGCGTAAGAGTCAGCGGAATAGCCAAACCCAGCCTCCATCGTCAGATTGTGCGTGTTTTCGGAAGACCGCCCCTGATACATACCGACTGGCTTTTGCCCCGTAACTTCAATATGAATACGGATAGCTTCCGCGATATGTTCGCGCTCAACTTCGGCCGGTACATCTTTGTAATCAATCCATTTATAGCCGTGACTGGCAATCTCCCATCCGGCCTCGTTCATGGCAGCGACAACATCCGGGTTGCGTTCCAGTGCCATGGCAACGCCAAACACAGTCACTGGAATACCGCGGCCCGTAAACATCCGGTGCAAACGCCAAAACCCTGCGCGCGAGCCGTATTCATAGATAGATTCCATATTCGGATGCCGCTGACCGGGCCATGCAGCCGCCCCGACAATTTCGGATAAAA
>CALCGO010000121.1 GCA_937901055.1 uncultured Rhodobacterales bacterium | reverse complement strand
CCCAAGATAGAACCAACCGCACGCCCCACCAAACCCGATGCGAAACCCATGGGTCTGGTCACACGCCTGTTCCTCATCATATTCCTCTTCGTCTGGCTGCTGGGTTGGAGCGCGGGGATAATTGCCGCGCTATATATGCTGTTCACGGGGAATGGGTTCACGAAAATCTTCTTGGTGTTCTGGCTAGTTGTTGCTAGCACCGGATGGGTATTTGCCGGAAAAACACTGGGCAGGTTAATACGTGGCGGGCCGTTATCCCGCCCCCCGCGAAAGCGCAAAAAATAGGCTAGTGTAAGTAGTCTCGGTATTTTGAATAGGAAATAATCATGGTTAGACGCGTTGGATTTGGTGACACCCCTGCACCTGAAAAGCGGCGCGCAATCAGCAAGCCCGCCGTCAAGGATATGCGCCCGAAACCGTCTGACCAAGTCGCGAAGGCGCAAAAACCTCCGAAGGCCGAAGCCGTTTCTAAAGTTTCAGAAATTAACCCTGTCACACTCGTGTTCAAGACGCTCAAGATCGTAACCGCCATCGCCATTGCGGTTCAGGTTGATAGCAACATCGTGAAGGTCATTATGATTTGGTGGGCCGGCAAAGAAATCTACTCGATTTTCCGCAAAAAACCCATCGCAACGGATGCCAAACAATGACCGCATTTCTAAACGTCGAAACCTCCGCTACTGGCCGTCGCTGGATCGGCCCTTCGCTCGACAGCGAACGCCTTGGTCTGGCCATATCGCAAGCCACCAGATTTCCGCCTGTGTTGGGCCAGATCCTCGCCAACCGGAACGTGCAGCCCGAAGACGCCGCCGCATATCTGACGCCCAGCTTGCGGGAACTGATGCCCGACCCCTCGTCCCTGATCGACATGGACAAGGCCACCGAACGCTTCTTGCAGGCGGTTGACCAGAAGCAACGCATCGCCATTTTCGCGGATTATGACGTGGATGGCGGCAGCTCCGCCGCACTGCTGATCGTCTGGTTGCGTGAACGCGGCCTCAACGCCACACTATATATCCCCGACCGCATCGACGAAGGTTACGGGCCAAACAATGAAGCGATGGAGATGTTGGGCCGCGACCACGACCTGATCATCACCGTCGATTGCGGCACCCTAAGCCATGAACCGATCAAAGCCGCCGGCGTTGACGTGATCGTTCTGGACCACCACCAAGGCGCCGAAACCCTGCCCCCTGCCGTTGCCGTCGTGAACCCCAACCGCCAAGACGAAACCGGAGACCTCGCGTATCTTTGCGCCGCCGCCGTCGTCTTCCTGATGTTAGCCTCCGCCAACCGCGCGCTTCGAAACCGTGGCGAGGCGGGGCCGGACCTGATTGCATTGCTTGACTTGGTTGCGTTGGCCACTGTCGCCGACGTTGCGCCGCTGATCGGCTTCAACCGCGCGCTGGTGCGCCAAGGTCTAAGCGTTATGGCAAACCGTAATCGTGTCGGCCTCGTCGCGCTGTCCGATGTCGCCCGCATGAATTCCACACCAAGTTCGTACCACCTTGGCTATCTGCTTGGCCCGCGCATTAACGCTGGTGGCCGTGTCGGCGCCGCCGATCTAGGTGCACGTCTGCTGGCGACAAACGACCCCTCCGAAGCCGAAGCCTTGGCCGAACGTCTGGACGCCTTAAACACCGAACGCCGCGATATCGAGGCAACCGTTCTAGCCCAAGCCACCCAACAAGCCGAGGAACGCGGCGTTGAACGCGGCCTTGTCTGGGCCGCGGCCGATGGCTGGCATCCCGGCGTCGTCGGTATCGTTGCGTCCCGCCTGAAAGAAGCCTTCAACCGCCCCGCGGTTGTCATTGGAATTGATGGCAGCGAGGGCAAAGGATCAGGAAGATCCGTCAACGGCGTTGATCTGGGAAGCTCGATAGCAGCGCTGACCCGCGAGGGGCTGTTGTTGAAAGGTGGCGGTCACAAAATGGCGGCGGGCCTGTCCATATCCGTCGACAAACTGGATGCCGCAATGGAACGCCTGACGGAACTGTTGGAAAAGCAAGGCTCCGCCAATGCAGGTCCGGCTGACTTGCGGATCGACGGGTTGATATCACCCACGGGCGCAAATGTTGAATTGATCGAAAAGCTCGAACAAGCTGGCCCATTTGGTGCGTCATCGCCCGCGCCCCGTTTCGCGCTGGCCGCCACCCGTATATCCTTCGCCAAACGCGCAGGCGACAGCCACTTGCGCCTGACGTTGACCGATGGTGGCGGCAAAATTGACGCCATCGCCTTTCGCGCATTCGAGTCCGATCTGGGCCCGATGCTGGAAAACCACGGCGGCCAATCGTTCCATTTCGCTGGCCGATTAGAAGTCGACGACTGGGGTGGACGACGCAAAGCCAAACTGAAGCTGGAAGACGCTGCCAAAGCGGGCTGAAAAAACCGCATGAAAGTACAAATACCCTCTTGCAGACTCTGATCCGACTCCGTAAAAGCCCCCTCACAGAGAGTGCTACGCGCCCTTCGTCTATCGGTTAGGACGCTAGGTTTTCATCCTGGAAAGAGGGGTTCGACTCCCCTAGGGCGTACCACTCTCTGTTTATTCCCACCTAGACAAACTCGACCCGCAACGCGATCAGTTCGTATTGTGTATCATTTTCTTGATCCGTCTTGATCGAAATCAAAAGCCTTCGTTTGTGCAAATGCTATCGCTCTCCCAACCATAAAAGGAGAGAGACGATGACCTACAAAAATATACTTGTACATATAGATGATAGCAAAGCATGCGTTGAGCGCGTTTCAGCGGCCATAGCATTGGCCAAACGGCAGGACGCACAAGTTACCGGTATCGCACTGGCGCTGGAATCCACGATTTCCACCTATATCGGCATCGACATCCCCTCCAACCTCTC
>CALCGO010000120.1 GCA_937901055.1 uncultured Rhodobacterales bacterium | reverse complement strand
CGCACCGGAGATGCGTGAATTTGAACGATTCTGCACGGCGTGTGCAAACGCTTATGTGCAACCCAAAATGGCCGCCTACCTGCTGAGGCTCGATGAACGCCTGAAGGGCAAGGGGTTGAATTGTCCGTTGCTTATGATGCTATCGGGGGGCGGCCTTACCGACATTGCAACCGCTGCAGCGTTCCCCATCAGACTTGTAGAATCTGGCCCCGCCGGTGGGGCTTTGTTTTCCGCGTCGATTGCAGCTGAAAATGGTCTTTTGGACGTTGTTTCCTTTGATATGGGAGGCACGACTGCCAAATTGTGCCTGATCGACAATGGAAAGCCGCAGACATCCCGGACGTTCGAAGTCGCACGGGTCTATAAGCATAAGAAAGGAAGTGGGACACCTGTCCGGATTCCAGTCATAGATATGGTTGAGATCGGTTCGGGCGGTGGATCTCTCGCAAAACTCGACTCTCTCGGACGGGTCACCGTTGGGCCGGAAAGTGCGGGTTCAGAACCGGGCCCCGCCGCCTTTGGGCGCGGAGGGGATCAACCAGCAGTCACCGACGCGAATTTGCTTCTTGGGAAAATAAACCCAGCTGGTTTCGCAGGTGGAAAATTCCCGTTGGACCTTCATGCGTCTGAAACCGCGATGACGGAACATATCTGCAAGAAGCTTGCCGCACCGACACCGGAAGCCTCGGCGGCAGTTGTTGAGATCGTCGAAGAAAATATGGCCGCAGCAGCTCGCGTGCACGCAGCGGAAAGCGGTAAGGAAATCCGTAATCGGGTGCTGATCGGATTTGGTGGGGGGGCACCTCTCCACGTCGCAAACGTCATGGCAAAACTTGGAATGAAACAGTTCCTGGTGCCGACGGGGGCGGGCGTGGGATCGGCTGTTGGTTTCCTTCGGGCACCGGTTTCCTACGAAGTTGTTCGTTCGCTTCACCAACCTCTTGCAAGTTTTGATGCAGACATTGTCAACACGTCCCTTGAGGAAATGAAGGATACGGCGACGCGTATTGTTGAGCCAGCTGCGCTCGACCAACCCCTTACCGAGGTGCGATCTGCCTCCATGAGGTATGTCGGTCAGGGCCACGAAATTACGGTGCCGGTTCCGTGCCATCGGCTCTCACAGCAGGACAACGCGTCACTGCGCGAAGCCTTTGAGACCAAATACCGAGAGATTTATCATCGAAATGTGCCCGGCGCCGAGGTGGAAGTAATCACCTGGTCGGTTCTGGTGACCGCTCCGGTGCCGGATGTTGGTGTATTTGAGGCACTCCCCGACAGTTACAATCCTGAGCCCAATAGTTTCCGGACAGTATTCGAAACACGGCCTCTGGCTCAGGTCGACTATGCTGTATTCTGGCGTCCAGATTTAGAACCTGGAGCACAGATTGTCGGCCCGGCAGCAATCGAAGAGGAAGAGACGACGACCATCCTTCCCAGAGGGATGCAAGCCACCATCCTGGGTTCAGGGGCAATTCTTGGTTGCTTGGTCTCCGATCAAAAACTCTCCGAGGACTCGCTTGGTGAGCCAGCACAGGAGAAAACAAATGCGTAGCGACTTCGAGTTTCAGATCATCTGGAACCGTCTCATAGCTGTTTGCGAAGAACAGGCGCAGGTCATGATCAGGGCTGCCTTCAGTCCGCCTGTGCGAGAGAGTGGCGACTTATCGGCCGGGTTCTTTGATCTAAAAGGAAAAATGCTGGCGCAAGCGGTAACCGGCACACCAGGGCATGTCAATTGCATGGCCGCTTCGGTGGTCCATTTTTTTGAAGAGTTCCCAGTCGCGTCCATGAAGGAAGGCGACAGCTATATAACGAACGACCCGTGGTTGGGGTCGGGCCATTTGAACGATGTCACCATTGTGACGCCTGCTTTCTTTCGGGGCCACATCGTTGGGCTTTTCGCAGCAACGGTGCACATTGTTGATCTCGGTGGGCGCGGTATGGGCCCTGATGGCAATGATGTATTTGAAGAAGGCATTAGCATTCCCCACATGACTATAGCGCACGAAGGTGTGGTCAATCGCGACCTGATACGCCTTATGCGGTCAAACTCGCGCGAACCGTTGCAAACCGAAGGCGACATTCTGGCAATCCTCGCTGCTGGCGAAGAGGGCGCCCGCCGCCTGAGCGAGATGCTTGAGGAATTTGATCTGGATGACATGACGGATGTGGGAACTTACATCCTGGGCACAACGCTCAGCGCCATGGACAAAGCGATCCGCGATGTTCCGGAAGGTACCTACAATCACCGAATGTCCACTGACGGCTATGATACCTCGGTCGAAATTGTAGTCGAAATGCGCGTTAGTGACGGCAGAGTTTCGCTTGATTTCGCGGGAACATCTTCAATCAGCCCATTCGGGATCAATTGCCCGCTGATCTATGCAAGCGCCTATGCCTTTTATGGCATTAAATGCGTCATTGCGCCCGAAATCCCTAGCAATTACGCAAGCCTGTCGCTCTTTGATATCTCGGCGCCCGAAAATTCAATCTTGAATCCTCTGCGTCCCGCGCCGGTTTCATCGCGTCATATCATAGGTCACTTTCTTCCCGATGCGGTCATGGGATGCCTCGAAAAGGCAATGCCCGGTCAGACACTCGCTGAATCAGGCATGATGTGGAACCCGTATCTGCGCGGCGAAACCGATTTTCAGGGCGAGCACAACCACTGGGAAATATTTTCGTTGATGGCCGCAGGAATGGGGGCACG
>CALCGO010000119.1 GCA_937901055.1 uncultured Rhodobacterales bacterium | reverse complement strand
ACATGTAGTTTTTGCGACCAATGGCGATGCCGCGCATGGACCTTTCGGCTGTGTTGTTGTCCAACTCAAGAAACCCGTGATCCAAATAGCCGCGCAGCCGCTTCATGCGGGTAAGTGCATATCGAATGGCGTTGGCCAATGGCGTCTTGCCCGACAGCTTGGGCAACTCACCTTGCAGCCAGCTTTCCAGATCATCAAGAATGGGCTTTGCTTTAGCCTGGCGTAGTTGGACACGCCGTTCTGGTGGTGATCCTCGCGCTTCTTTTTCGACACCATAGAGCTGGGCAATGCGCTTGATGGCCTGTTCCGCCACATGCGACCCTTGGGATTTGAACACATCTACGAACTTGCGTCTGATGTGGGCCATGCAGGCCACTTCTTTGATTTTGCCAGTACGGTACAGCTCTTCAAACCCAGCATACCCATCCGCGTGCATCCAACCCTGATAATCCTTGAGATGTTCACTGGGATGTATGCCTTTGCGGTCTGGCGTGAACTGATACCATGCGGCGGGTGGTGCATCACTGCCCCAAGGGCGTTCATCCCTGTCATAGGCCCAGAAGCGGGCAGTTTTGGTTTTACCATTCCCCGGTGCCAACATCTTTACGGGTGTGTCATCCGCAAAGATGGCCTGACCTGAGAGAACATGACGCTTGATGGCGTCGGCGAGAGGTTCCAACAGGGCTGCGGACTTCCCAACCCAACCTGCGAGTGTTGAGCGATCCATATCCAAGCCATCACGGGCAAAGATTTGCGCTTGGCGATAGAGCGGCAAGTGATCCGCATACTTGCTCACCAACACATGAGCCAAGAACCCTGGGCCAGGAATGCCCTTCTCAATCGGGCGCGACGGCATCGGGGCTTGGCTGATTGCCTCGCAGCCTTTGCAGGCCATGCGGGGACGAATAATCAGGTTCACGACAAAGCGACCGGGAACATACTCCAGCTCTTCTGTCGTATCGCGACCCAGCTCGCGCAATGTGCCGCCACAGCCCATGCAGGCGTCGCCAGCAGAAAGCATCTGTTCGACACGCGGCAGATGCGCGGGCAGCGGTTTACGCTTGGGCTTAACCTTCGCTCCCTTATCACTTTGCTCTGGCGGCGCGACCGGTGCGGCGGCTGCTTCTGCCACCTCGTCATCCTCAAGGCGCAATAGCAGCTGATCAATGCCCTCAGCCTTTGATCCAAAGCGGTGGGTGTTCTGGCCTGCCACTTGGTGACGGAGCTTCTCAATCAGCAGGTCGCGGTTCTTCAGCTCCGCCAATAATCCAACGGTAAACTCGCGTAACTCAGCTGGTTCAGAGGGGATAATATCAGGCGTGCTGGACATGAGTTCGTATACCCGATGTGGTAAATGTAGTGAATCCCAGAAGCGCAAAAAGCCCAACAATTATGGACCTATCCGACCTTCAGCGGCCGCCATGTCTTCTGGGGCATTCGCCAGTCAATCCCCTCTAAAAGCATCGACAATTGCGCGGGTGTGACGTTGATCTTTCCGTCCTTGGCAGCAGGCCAGACAAAGCGGCCCTTCTCTAATCGTTTAGAAAACAGGCATGCGCCCTGGCTATCCCACCATATGATTTTGAGCAGGTCACCTCGCCGTCCCCGAAACACAAACAGATGACCAGAATACGGGTCTTCTTCCAGAACCGAAGAGGCTTGCGATGCCAGCGTATTAAAACCGCGCCGCATGTCCGTCACGCCAGCAGCGAGCCAAACGCGTGTATTGCTCGGAACCGGGATCAAACCATCAATCCTTGAACCAGACCGAGAACGGCGCCCAAGGCTGTTGGCCCCTCAATCAAAACCCGCCGACCATCAGACAGCGTTAGATCAATGCGGGTTGTGCAAAGCGGCGCTTGGTCGGTGCCATTAGTGGCCACGGGGGCGATCCAGTCAGAGACCAGCTCGGCGTCTGCAATCTCAACAGGCAAAAACCCTTCAGGCGATGGAACATCAACCTTATTCTCGGGGTCCCCAACAAAGCGCGGGTCCCGCAACCACTTGTGGATCAGGTTCGCATTCATCGCATAACGCCGCGCGACCTGTGCGACCGACGTACCCTCAACCCGCGTTTGACCGCAAATCTCGCGCTTCTCGTCGTCAGACCAAAAACGCTTCTTTCCCGTACTCATAGAATGCCCCTAAGTGTCCACCATCAATAGTGGACACTTAACCAAACCTGCGCGCTTGCGTCAGAGCGGGTTCACCAAACGCTTACAATGCACCTCGCCGTCGAGCGCGACAAACGCCCGGTCATACCGAAAACCGCAGTATAGTTCGTCTCGGCAAGGCAGATTTCTCTGCATCTTTCCTCGCAATCCAAAACAGTCGAACCGTTCGTCAGCCAAACATAATATCATGACCTTTGCCGCCCGTCAGATAGTCAAAATCATTTTCCAGAGCGGCTTGTCCGCCTGCACCTGAACCACCGCCGGAGCCGCCGCCAGAGCCACCAGCACCGCCGCCAGAGCCACCTGAATCGCCACCGGAGCCACCAGCATCGCCACCGGAGCAACCAGCATCGCCTCCAGATCCTCCTGAATCGCCTGCAGAACCACCTGAATCGCCTGCAGAACCACCAGAGCCCCCACTATCTGCGCCAGATTCAGACTCGCTGTTACCTGATACGGTATCCCCTGAGGATGATCCGTCACCGTCAGATGTTTCCGTAAAGTCCCTAAGTATCTCGCCCGTACGTGAGTTAAA
>CALCGO010000118.1 GCA_937901055.1 uncultured Rhodobacterales bacterium | reverse complement strand
TCCCGATAGTTTCGCGGAAGCCTTGGCCGCCGGTGTTCCAGCAATCGGCCTTATAGCCAGCCCGACGCGCCTGTCTCAAGTGCGCCAACACCGATTGAAAGCACTGGGAAATCCTGAGTTGGTGGCATACGCAGAGACAAAAGATATCCAGAATGAGTTGGCCTCTGCGCGGCTATTCTTTGAAAAACACAGATTGCCCGTCATAGATGTAACCCGGCGCTCGATCGAGGAAACCTCTGCAGCTATTCGAGGCATTCTGGCGGAGAAAAAGATATGAAACCCTTCATCTTGGCCTCTGGCTCCAAAATCCGTGCCGAAATGTTGCGGAACGCTGGGGTGCCTTTTGAAATCGCCGTAGCCCGTGTGGATGAAGATGCGATCAAAGCTGGTATGCTGGCCGAAAGCGCCCCGGCGCGGGACATCGCAGATGCGCTTGCCGAAATGAAAGCGCGGCGGGTGGCGAAAAAGAACCCCGAGGCACTAGTGCTTGGAGCTGACCAGGTGTTGGTGTGTAACCAGAAAACGTTTGATAAACCGGACTCGATTGACGCGGCACGAACGCAACTCAAGTCGTTACGTGGTAAAACACACGAACTTCTCTCCGCGGCCGTTTTTTTTGAAGATGGCACACCAGTTTGGCGGCATATCGGGCGCGCACAGTTGATGATGCGCCCATTTAGTGACGAAGTTCTTGAAAATTATCTGCAAACACACGCTGAAGATTTGTTTACGACTGTTGGGGCGTATAAGCTGGAGGCGGCAGGCGCGCAATTGTTCACGCGGGTTCAAGGCGACTACTTTTCGGTACTGGGATTGCCGCTGCTGGAGATACTGGGGTTTTTACGCACGCGAGGGATTTGTCAGGAATGAGTAACGAAGTAATACCCCTAGCCGGAGTTGTCGGTTGGCCGATAAAGCACAGCAAATCTCCGGCATTGCACGGGCATTGGCTGAAACGCTACGGTTTACCCGGCGAGTATCGGCGAATAGCTTTGTCACCAGAGGAATTTGAATCTGGGCTCCGCAAATTGGCGAAAAAGGGCTTCAAAGGGGTAAATGTTACGATCCCCCATAAGGAAGCGGTATTAAAGCTTGCCGATAGCATTACCGATAGTGCTGCGCTGATCGGGGCGGCAAACACGATACATTTCCATGCCGATGGCAGTATTGGTGCTGACAATACGGACGGATACGGGTTTATCCAAAACCTACGCCAATCCGCACCACAATGGAATCCAAAGACCAAACCAGCGCTTGTTATCGGGGCCGGTGGCGCCGCGCGAGCGGTTGTCTGGGCGTTGCTTAATGAGGGGGCGTCAACAGTCCGATTGGCAAATCGCACCCGGATTCGCGCCGAAAACCTTGCAAACCACTTCGGCGCGAAGGTCGAGGTGGTCGAATGGAACGACGTTAGCGAAGCGATGGACGGCGCAGCAACGCTAGTTAACACCACTTCGTTAGGAATGGAGGGGCAGCCAGAACTCCGGGTGCATTTTGATGATGCACCTCTGGACGCTTTGGTAACGGATATAGTTTACGCCCCTTTGATCACCCCTTTCCTTGCAAAGGCGCAGGCTCGCGGACTGGAAACAGTTGATGGTCTCGGAATGCTTTTGCACCAAGCGGTACCCGGGTTTGAAAGCTGGTTTGAAAAAAAACCTGAAGTCGACGAAGACCTTCGACAAGCGGTGCTGAGCGCATGAGTGATGGCCAGTATATTCTAGGGCTGACGGGTTCCATCGGTATGGGCAAGTCAACCACGGCGGATTTTTTCCGCGCGGCTGGTGTTCCGGTTTGGGACGCGGACGCCTCGGTTCATAGGCTTTACGATGTCGGCGGGGCAGGGGTTCGAGCCATCGAGGACCTAGTCCCAACGGCTATAGAAAATGGTGCGGTTGATCGCAGCGCGTTGCGCCAAGCGATACTGAACGACTCAGGATTGTTGAAACGTATCGAAGAAGCTGTGCATCCTTTAGTGTCCGCAGATAGGCAGGAGTTTTTGGACGCAAATTCTGATAATCCACTGATCGTATGTGATATCCCACTGTTGTTTGAAACAGGCGCGGATGCATGGTTGGACGGCGTGGTGGTCGTTACAGCGGACCAAGACGCACAAGAGCAAAGGGTCATGGATCGCGAAGGAATGACTCGAGAAGTTTTCGAAACTATATTGGCCAAACAAACACCTGATGCCGAAAAACGCCGCCGCGCGAACTATCTGATTGATACCGGATTAGGGCTAGACCACGCGCAGGCAGAGGTTTTATCATTGATTGATCGACTAAAGGGGAAGTAGATGCGTGAAATCGTGATGGATACGGAAACGACAGGCCTCGACCCAAATTCCGGTGACCGGATAGTCGAAATCGGCGCGGTGGAACTGTTTAACCACATGCCAACAGGCAAAACATACCATCAATACATCAACCCACAACGCGATATGCCAGACGGCGCATTTGCCGTTCACGGATTGAGTGCCGAGTTTCTGTCCGACAAACCGCTGTTCGCTGACATTGCTCAAGCATTTCTGGATTTTGTTGGTGATTCCAAGATGGTTATCCACAACGCGGCGTTTGATATGAAGTTCCTAAATGCGGAACTGAAATGGACGGAAAGGCCGGAACTTCCTTGGGCTCAAGCGTTAGATACGTTGGCGATTGCTCGAAAAAAATTCCCGGGGGCGCAGAACTCGCTAGATGCGTTGTGCCGTCGGTTTGGAATTACTACCGAGCGAGAGCTACACGGCGCGTTGCTCGATTCCGAGATTCTCGCAGAAGTTTATCTAGAACTGATCGGTGGCCGCCAGCCGGATTTCGCGTTGTCGGTAGTATCGAATAACGACGTAACTGACAGTGGCGCGGCCGACAGTTGGAGCCCACCAGAACGGCCAAACCCGCTGCCAACCCGACTTACCGACGCGGAATCGCAAGCGCACAAGGAACTGGTGGAAAAAATGGGTGAAAACGCCATTTGGGCGCAATTCAAATAAAAAAGGCGACCGAATGGCCGCCCTTTTCGAAAATTTCAATAGTTTAGGAAATTGGAGCTTCCTTGGCTTCGGCTTGTGCCTGCGCCATCTTCGCCATCTGGTTGCGATACAACGCTAGGAAGTCAATATTGTCCAAATTAAGTGGCGGATAACCACCATCTCGTGTGACATCACCAACAACACGACGAAGATACGGGAATATCATCCGTGGGCACTCGATCATTAAGAATGCGTGCATTTGCTCGTTTGGCACGTTGTCGATGCTGAAGCGACCAGCGTAATCCAGCTCGAGGATGAAAATTTTATCCTCGCCAATTGTGGCGTTAACTTTCACCTTATTGATTACTTCGTATTGGTTTTCGCCAACCTTTCGTGCGTCAAGCGCAACCTGAACTTCGAAATTGGTTTGACCTTCCGGCATCCGGTCTTTTTGAAGCGCTACGTTTTCAAACGATAGATCACGGATATACTGGTTAAGGACTTTCACGATAGGCTGCTGCGGGGGTGTTGCATCTGCCGCGCCGTTGTTTTCTTCTGCCATTTTAACGAATTCCTGATGTGGTTCTAATTATTGGAAATCGGAGTATCACTTCTATGCAGGAGGAACAATCGCTCGTTCACTCCTCTGGGCGTGTCCAGCCGGAATTTCCGGGTTCGCCGTTTACGTTGTCTTCGACAACTTCGAAATCACCATCAAGAACAGCGTCAGATGCATACCGTGTTTGCGTTTGGGAACCGCCCGATGCGTAAACCGTGGCACGCGCCTTAAGTTGTGCAGCAACCGTACGGATAAGTAATTGGCGCACTGGTGGCACCAATAACAACAGACCAACCGTATCGGTGAAAAACCCCGGTGTTAGCAGCAGTAATCCCGCGATTAGGATGAAGGCCCCGTTCGCTATAGGATCTGCTGGATTACCACCGCTTTCAATGCTGGATTGCAACTTTTGGAGCGCCGCCATGCCTTGCGCTCGCATCAATGCTGTCCCGACCAGTGCCGTCAGAACGACGATCGCCAATGTAGTCCACAGCCCGAGGAATCCTCCGACTTGAATGAATAGTCCGATCTCAATGATCGGAACCGCTACGAATAGAAAAAATAGCCACATATGCCTTTTCCAAAGTTTACACCGGGCCAATGGACTTGGCCCCTCACAATGCTTACATAGGTAGCGAATAGGCCGAACGCCAATGTTTAGCCAGAATTTTTTCGAAAGGTCGATCCGATGGGTTCGCAACTGGTTCAAATTATTGTTCTTGCCGGAGTGGCGTTATTTCTGGTGCTTCGCCTTCGTAGCGTTCTTGGAACACGCGAAGGATATGAAGATACGTCGGCCCCCGCGCGCCCTGCGAAACGCAAGTTCGAAGTGATCGACGGTGGCGGCGAAGACTTTGATATTTCGAACTATATTGACTTGAACAGTGAATCCGGCAAAGCACTGACCGCGATGAAACGGATTGAATCCGGTTTTTCGGTCGAAGTTTTCACAGGCGGTGCGCGACAAGCATACGAAATGATCCTGATGGCGTTTGAAAACGGCGATCTACCGTTTCTCGAACAATATCTTGCACCCGATGTGTACGAATCTTTCTCCACAGCCATTACTGCGCGGGTCGATAGCGGCCTTACCGTCGACGCAAATTTCATCGGTGTAAGCAGTGTTAAATTAACTGGCGCAAAATTTGACGAAGAAAACAGCGAAGCCGAAATCACCATGAAGTTCACCGGGGAGCTAACATCTGTTGTTCGCAACGCCGAAGGCGAAGTCGTTGAAGGCGATGAAAAGCACATTAAAAAGCAATCGGATACATGGACATTTGCGCGTCTTATGGGTGGTGATAATCCGAACTGGCTTTTGGTTGGGACCGGGGCATAAGCCCTCGTCATGGTACGCCGAAAACACAGGAAACTAAGCGAAGACGATCATGAGGTATGGTCAAAGGTCACCCAGACCACCATCCCTCTGCATTCGGTGAAACCGCTCAAAGTAACTTTTACCCCTGAACCTGAGCGTGTGCCTTTGGCACATAAACCATCTCGTCAAATGATCAGTCCGCTGACACAGATCGGTGGAATGCGACCCGAGGCGCGCGTGACTATAAATTTAGCCGTCGATCCGATGAAGGCTAGTGAAAATCCGGCCCACAACATGGATCGCAAGAATTTTGACCGGCTTCGCAAAGGCAAGATCAAACCCGATGCGCGGCTCGATTTGCACGGCCTGACTGCAGCGCAAGCCCATTCTGAATTAACTGCTTTTATCCACCGTAGTCACTCCGCTGGAAAAAGACTTGCCTTGGTTATCACCGGCAAAGGCAATTCTACGCGCGTTGAAGAAGGTATCATGCCGACTCGCCAAGGCATATTGCGCCACAGTCTGCCGCATTGGCTGAACCGCCCTGATTTGAAACCGAAGATTTTACAAATAACCCCCGCCCACGCCAAACACGGCGGCGGCGGGGCGTATTATGTGTACCTGCGCCGTACCCGCTAGCACAAAAAAGGCCCGCCGAGCTAACGACAGGCCAAAAACCTTAAGTAGGTCTAGTTTAGCGGATCGATTGGCCGTTCGCCATAATCCCATCTTCTGTGAACGTGATCTCGGAGATGAACTGGTCAGCTTCGTCGCCCGGCTTGCCGAACGCCATCATCATGCCCATTGCCATACCCGCCTGCATTTGATCAAGCAAGCCAAGCGCCACTAGCTGGTTCGACAAAGTAGAGATACCGCGCAAGTCGATGTTCAAAGAACCCAGCGGCATCGGAATCGGGCCGGAGTTGTCGAACGTCGCAGCACCATCCATTTGAATGGAAGCCCCGGCAAGTGACAACAGAACCTGATTGATATCAAGGCTGTGTATTGTTGCAGCAGATGCAGGATCTTCACCTGCGGCCGCCGCCATCGCGTCAAGCTGAACTAGTGCTTCAATATCAATATCCAACTGCGCCGGATCACGTGAAATTGTCTGGCCTGGGTCAATCATCGACCATAGGCCTTCGCCAACAACGAGATCAGCAAATAAGATATCAATGATCATTTCGGCAGGCGCATCTGCGGCACCAGCAGGAACGATAAGTTTCATGGCCATTTCGCCCATCGCAACCTCAACTGGTGGAATTGGCAAACCAGGACCAGGCGTCACAAGCATATCGAAACCGTCGGCATTTACATCATATGTGATGTTTCCATCAACAACTTCCAGCAAGAAGGTACCGGCACCAGAAGCGCCCTCCATGCCCAACGCAATTCCGTCCGTATCCATTGTCATTACGAACTCACTGGCGCCGCTTTCCATTTCGATTATTCCGGACTTGCTACCGTCAAGATATCCAAGCGCATCTTCTTCGTCTTCGGGAATGTCAAACTCGAACGACACGATGGTGGCTCCGGTAGTTTGTTCTACATCTTGCGAGTCACCCTCAATGGTATAGTCGTAGGCGACGTCCATCTTCTCGGAGTCAAAACCGCCCTTAACGAACATTTCTTCGGTCGACACCAGCAGATCGAAATCAATCGCACCAAGATCAACGAAGATCTTTCGCAAGACGTCGCTGTCAGGATCGCCGCCATCGACGATGAATTTATCGGCCGAGAATGTGACGGTAACATCTTCAGTGCTCATCGCCTCGCGCAACAATCCGTTTGTCGTAAGTTCAAACGCGGAAGATTGAATCTCGAACGAGAACTCGATGCCTTCCTCCCGACCAGTAACGTCAATAGTATCGGAGACTGTAAACGTAACGTCTGATCCCGAAGGTACGCCTTTCAGCCAGTCCATCGACATAGTAAATTCTTCATCCGGCGCGGCGATCACCAAATCGGTGTATTCGACACTGCCGTCGGCACCAATGACGCGTTCATCGTAAGAAATCTCAGCCCCATCATCCATCATGCCGCGCACAACAAGGTCGAGTGTTGTTTCCAGCTGGTTTTGTGCCAAAGCGTAGGAAGCGCTACCTAAAAATGCGACGGACGTAAAAGCAGTTACTAATTTTTTCATAACAATAATCTCCAACAATGATAGAATCTGCGCGAAGTTTACCCGCGCCGGGAATAGCGAGCAATAGCGTAACGGTTGAATAGATAAGCATGGATGACCGCGTCGGCAACTACTCGCGGATTTCCGCCTGCCCCACGCCCCAAATCTCTGACTTCACAACCCAGCCTTTGAAGCCGTCTGTTTCAATCTCGCACCATTCTAGCTCGCAGGCGCCAACCGATGCAATCACACCCTTTTCCGCCAACGCTATTGTACGCGAACCTTCGATGGGTTCCGCATGCAGTGGAATGCGTTGACCCTGAATTACGACCGTTCGGTGACCGCTAAGCAGCGAATAATGTATCCACCCCCCGACATTGTCTTGATCCCTGACACGTCGCCAGTGTTCGAACTCGGCGGTGATCTGCAAAGGGGTGCCCCGATGCATCAACACCCAATCAATGCGGTGCGATTGACTCGGTCCGCGCCGGACATTGGCTTTCACACCCTTTAGGCTGACGAAACGAGGTAGCGGCAAGTTGGTTACAGCGCCGCGTGCTGCGTCGGATGTTTGCTGTGCGCTGACAAGCGGCGCACCAACACCAAAGGAAATCACCAGAACGGCGATAGCTCGCAACATATGTCGCATAGGTTTAAACATAATATACGCCTGTAATTAGCCTGTATCACGTGGTTTGGCATTTTTGCCATTCCCCCGCCGTTCCTTTGCTGCCATGTTAGAACAAAGTTTTCAACCCGAGGACGCTAAAGCAATATGACAAACACCCCCCTTAAGGTCATCGTAACACGTCGCCTGCCCGAACCAGTCGAAACCCGCATGCGCGAACTTTTCGACGTGGAGCTGAACGAGACAGACGAAAAGATGGACGCCGATACCTTGGCCGATGCGATCAGCCGCGCCGACATTCTGGTGCCGACGCTTGGCGATACTGTTGACCAAAAGATGCTTGCCCACGCTGGCGACAACCTGCGTCTAATTGCCAATTATGGCGCCGGGTTTGATCACATTGATGTGCAAACGGCACTTCAACGCGGGATTATGGTTTCAAACACCCCGGGCGTTTTAACCGATGATACCGCCGATATGACAATGGCGATGATTCTAGCTGTACCACGCCGTCTTCGCGAAGGCACAATGCTGATGCAGCAAGGCGATTGGCAGGGCTGGTCGCCCACTGCGTTGATGGGTCACCGGATTGGCGGCAAACGACTTGGTATTCTGGGAATGGGGCGAATTGGTCAAGCCGTGGCTGCGCGCGCCAAAGCGTTCGGCCTTCAGGTCCATTACCACAACCGCCGCCGTTTGCATCTCGACACCGAAGCTGCGTTAGAGGCGACGTACTGGGAAAGCCTCGATCAAATGTTGGCGCGGGTTGATATCCTGTCGATTCACTGCCCGCATACGCCCGGCACGTTCCACCTGCTGAATGCACGTCGCTTGAAGTTAATGAAACCCAGCGCCTTTATCATCAACACCGCACGCGGCGAAATCGTCGATGAAAACGCCCTGACCCGTATGTTACGTGCGGGCGAACTGGCGGGCGCCGGCCTCGATGTTTTCGAGCACGGCAATGATATTAACCCAAGGTTAAAGGGTTTGGACAACGTTTTGCTGTTGCCCCACATGGGTTCTGCAACCGTCGAGGGCCGGATCGAGATGGGCGAAAAGGTTATCATCAACATCAAAACCTTCGCCGACGGACATCGCCCACCGGATCAAGTCGTGCCGAGTATGCTTTAACGCCTAGATTTGCGTTAACTGACGGGTAATCATTTGTTTGACCGGCGGTAAGATATTGCCAACACGTAAAGCAGCCCGCCGTAGCATTCGGCCCGGAACAGTCGTGTCCGTGTACAGCCGAACCAGCGCGTTTGTCCCCAAGTATAATGGACGTGCAATACGGCGATGCTTGGATTCATAATTCTTTAAGACCCATGACGCCCCGATATCAAATCCACCTTCGAGCGCACTGCGAATTTCTGCCGCGAGGATGGTGGCACCTGTTAAGCCAAGGTTAAATCCATGCGCTGTAACCGGATGCATTCCCACAGCCGCATCCCCAACCACAGCAAACCGCGTTTTGACGAACTGGCTGGCGAAAACCCCGACCAATGGGTACGGGTGTCGTTCTGAAACCAGCTTCATATTCCCTAACTGCCCATCAAATCGCCTTTGAATATCGGCAGCAAATGCCTCCGGTGGCATATTCATCACGGCATCGGCCTTATCCGTCGCCAAAGTCACCACGACCGAAGATTTGTTTCCGTGCATCGGCAGGATCGCGAGGGTTTGATCATAATGAAAGCACTCAGACGCAGTATCGTTATGCGAGATCGTGTGTTCCATTTCGCAAACAATCACCACACGTCCGAAATCCGTCATCGAGGCAGAAATTCCCATCTTGCGACGGGTTTCGGAAAACCGACTATCGGCAGAAATCACCAAAGGCGCACCTAACTCAGTGCCGTCTTTCAGCGTTACCTTGCCCGCTGTCGTGTTGGTTTCGACACCCACGACTTCCGCTTCGGTAAGAATAGTAACGTTTGGTAAATCCTTGACCACATTATAGGCAGCCTGCCGGATGATGTGGTTGGGAATGATGTGCCCCAGATAATCCCTGTCAGTATTCTCGCTGGCAAAATGCAGCGCGTAAGGGGATTTGCCGTTAACTACTTTGGCATCCCGGATGGTCCCGATCTCTGTTTCGGGAATATGGTCCCACATCCCCAAGTCCCGCATTATCTTTTCAGAAGAATGCGTTAACGCAATATCGCGGCCATCTTCGGGTGGGTTCGCTAACGTGCTTTCAGCATGACGTTCCAGCAAGACAATCTGAAGGCCGGTGTCCGAAAGACTCCGCGCGAAACTAAGGCCGGCGGGGCCTGCACCTATGATGATTATATCGAACTGGGCTTGAGGGGACACGTGACGCACTCCTTAACTTTTTGGCAAGAAAAGAAAAGGTAGCGATTAATGAATAGTTTGCATTGATGAATATCAAGAAAGGTGACTGCAAATTGGACAATCTGTGTTGGCAGTCAGTTTGAATTTGCGGGTCTCGCCATAAAGTGCATCAAAGATTAACATTTGACCGCGCAAGCCTTCGCCTGCTCCTGTGATGTTTTTTATCGCCTCGCCCGCCATCATTGACCCCATCACTCCGGCCAATGCACCCATTACGCCTGCTTCGGCACAGGACGGTGCTAAACCATCCGCGGGCCGTTGAGGAAATACGCAGGCATAACACGGGCCGCCATTTGTCGGGTCGTAAAGGCTAATTTGCCCCTCCCACTGGCTCATGGCGGCGGAAATTAGTGGTTTGTTAAGGTTTACACAGACTTCGTTAATCAAATAACGCGTGTCGAAGTTGTCTGATCCGTCCATAACCAGATCGTAATTCGTAACAATATCAACGGCGTTCTCGGCGGTAATACGGATCTGATGTGGTTCGATAGTCACGTGAGGGTTAATGCGGGCAATCGCCTCGACTGCCGACGTGACCTTTGGCATCCCGACGCTTTCAGTGGAGTGCAGAACCTGTCGCTGAAGGTTGGACAAACTGACGATGTCATCATCGACTACACCCATAACCCCTACCCCCGCCGCCGCGAGATACATCAATACCGGAGACCCAAGTCCACCCGCGCCAATAACCAGCACTCGTGCGTTACGAAGTTTCTGCTGACCGGTACCACCGATTTCGCGCAAAACGATGTGGCGGGCATAGCGTTCTAGTTCGTCAGTTTTCAACTTTTCCCTCCTGCGCACGTGTTTTCCGACGTATCCACCAGATCAATAGTCCGTACCCAATTACGGGAGACGTCCAAAGCAAGACCCGCCCAGCGAACCCGAGACTATCAGCGATTCTGATACGGAAGATATTCTCTGTTGGCAGGAATTGCGAGCCTATGACTACCAAAACAGCCGAAGCAGCAATTCCAATGTACGCCCAACGCGGCGCATTCAGCACGCGGGCATACCCCAAGGCCAGAAATGTGATTAATAAAACGGTAACCAATCCACCGGACGCAAGCCGATCCAGCATTTAGAGGCCGTCGAAAAGCGAGGTAGACAAGTATCGCTCGGCGAAACTTGGTAAGATCACGACGATTCTTTTGCCAGCCATTTCTGGGCGCTCACTGATTTCAACCGCCGCCGCCAACGCAGCACCGGACGAAATACCAACGGGGATACCTTCGTGGGTTGCCAGCATTCGCGCCATTTCGAACGAGGTCTCGTTGCCAATGGTGATAATTTCGTCGATCAAATCAACGTCCATCACTGAAGGCACAATACCTGCCCCAATACCTTGAATTTTATGTGGTCCGGCGATGCCGCCGGACAGAACTGGACTGTCTTCAGGCTCCACCGCGATCACCTTAACATCGGGGTTGCGTTCTCTCAGGACTCGCCCGACGCCCGTAAGCGTGCCGCCAGTACCAACGCCAGAAATGAACACATCGACATTGCCGCCGGTATCCTGCCAAATTTCTTCGGCTGTGGTGACCTCGTGAATATCCGGGTTTGAAGCATTTTCGAATTGCTGGGGCAAAATGGCGCCGTCAATCTCGTTAGCCATTTCTTCAGCGCGATCAATTGCGCCTTTCATGCCTTTGGCACCATCGGTTAATTCCAGTTTGGCACCAAGCAGCGCCAGCATTTTCCGGCGTTCGACGGACATCGTTTCCGGCATCGTTAGGATCAGGTTATACCCGCGCGCGGCGCATACAAAGGCCAGTGAGATACCTGTATTGCCACTAGTGGGTTCAATCAAAGTACCACCTGGTTTCAGTTCGCCCGAGGCTTCCAGTGCATCGACCATCCCAACGCCGATACGATCTTTTACCGAACCCAGCGGGTTAAAAAACTCTAGCTTTCCACAAATTTCGGTGTTCACACCCATTTCAGTCGCAAAGCGGGACAAGTTCACTAACGGAGTCCCGCCCATAGTTTGCGTTATGTCAGCGTAAATCTGGCCTCGTGGCGGTGTCGGCATTATGAAAACTCCCCTTAACTCGCCAGATTATACAAAGTTTTCAACGAACGGCTAGACCTATCGGGATTTTGGTCTCTTCAACAATTTGGCAACTGTGAACGAGGTTCGCGGAACATAAGTATACGCGGTTTTTTCACCCTCGGTTGGGCGGGTGGACATGCGCAGCAGGCCGAATACAACCAAGAATATATGCGCGATGCTGATAAATGCGAAAAGTGCGGCAGGGCCGAAATTTTCGATCAGAGCAGAGGCGATCAACGGACTGAAGATGGCGCCGAGTCCGTAAAGGAACATTAAGGATGCGTTAATCTCTACCATTTTGCTGGCATGGGCGAAATCGTTCGCATGCGCCATGGACACCGAGAAGATCGGATAGATGGATGCCCCGAACAGGGCAGCGATCAGGAATATCTGGGTGTGATTGTTTGAGTCTGTGGCGACGAGGCTTCCGCAGGCAAGGACACCAGCAACCGAAAGCCCGATCAAAACCCAACGCCGGTCGTACTTGTCGGCCAGCCATCCAACCGGAAACTGGGCGATGGCGCCACCGACCAGAACGGTTGCCAAAAACGAACCGATCTGAGCGGCAGTCAACCCGATCTCTTGACCGTAAATCGGGCCAACC
>CALCGO010000117.1 GCA_937901055.1 uncultured Rhodobacterales bacterium | reverse complement strand
TGTCGACCGGCGATGGGGCGACAGTGGCAGGGCTGCAAGCCGATGTGGTGAGCCCGGTGAGGAGACTGGCGACGGCGACGATCAGCGTCCAGCGAACGCCCGCCGTCGGCGTGGAAAGTTGGGCGCGTTCAACGCACTGGCGGGCGATTCGACTCATGGCTTCTCCTCTGCCCAACTGCCCAACTGCCGATCTGCCCATCTACCCATCTACCCATCTACCCATCTACCCATCTACCCACTGGCCCCGGATCCACCTAACCACAGAAACGTAGGAGCCTAATTTCCCTGCAGCTATTTTTTACCAGCCCGTGATGCCGTACACCGTAGGCCGCCCGAATCCCCGGGAGAAAAAGCTGCGGCCGCGGGTCCAATGCAAGAACTAACCGCGGCCGCCCTTCAACAAGGACGGCCAGCATGTCACGTTTCCAACGCAAGTTCACCCGCATTGACCGCGATGAATCGCGACTTCCCGACGTCATCAGCAAGGCGTCGGCGCTCGTCCTCGTCTTGTTCAACGCCGGCAAGGTTGAGCAAGCTGGCAAGAAGCTCAAGGTGCGTCGGCAAGGCGGTTTTTGCGCTGCAGACGGCTGGTTACTGCTGATCGTGTGGCTACAATCCGGCGCACAAATGGGACTCAAAACCCTCTGGAAGGACTCTTTGGGTCGGTGCAACGAGCAAGTTGCGAGCCTGGCTGGGCGAAAGAAATTACCGTCGCCGGCCGCGCTCTCCCGTTTGCTAAACTCGATGGAGTTCGGACTGCTGCGTTCCGCGGCGCGCTGGCTGCTGACTGAGGTGCCCGAGGTGGTGCCGCTACTCCTCCATCCAGCGTCGCAGACCTATGATACGTGCGGTCAGGCGTGGCACGTTTTTGATCTCGACCCGACGGTGACGACCCTGCGGCAGCGAGCATTGCCAGCCGGTGGTGATCTCCCCGAACCCATGCGGCGCGCTGATGATTTCGCCGACCCCGGCTACTCGGGACGCAAACGCGGCGACGTGCAAGTGCGGCGCATGACGGTCCAACACGCTGGCGCCGGAGTGTGGGTTCACGCCGAGATGGCGCCCGGCAATGGCAACGGAATGCCAGACTTTGTCGCGGCGCTCGATAGCGTCGTCGCGGTGTGCAGCAGCATTGGAGTAGCGACGTCTTGCGCGGTCCTGCGCATGGATGGCGAGTTCGGCAATGTGCCCTGGTTCACGGCGTGTCGAGAGCGCGGTTTGCCTTTCATCACACGACTTAACCGGCCGAAGTTCTTCGAGGACGAGAAGTTCTTGGCGAGACTCAGGGCGGCCACTTGGTTCTCCGTGACAGACAGCGGCTCAGGACCACAGCGGCTAGCTGCCGATCTTGGAATATGGACCGTCAAGCCTGGGAAGAAGACGCGACGGGAGGACGGGTCCACCTACGATCCGATCGAGATGCGGGTCATTGCGTGCGCGATGGCACAGGAGGGCGAAGCGGGTCGCGGCAAGGTGTTGGACGGTTTCCAAATCGAGCTTTTTGCCGCTGAGTTGCCCGTAGAATCCTGGCCCGCGAGCGACGCGGCAGCCCTGTATTTCGGTCGCGCCGCCGAGGAGAACCGATTCGCGCAAGAAGACCGGGAATTCGGCCTGGACCGCGTGGCTAGCTATCATCTTCCGGGTCAAGAATTCGCGATGTTGACCGGGTTGATGCTGTGGAATCTGCAGCTTGTTGAAGGCTTCAAGCTCGACCCGCCGGCTGCGACACGGCCCGCGCAGCCGAAGCGCACGCCACAGGTGGCGACGCCGATGCAGAAGGCTTGGCCTCGGGACCCAGTGGTTCAAAAAGCGATGGGGGAGTTGCCCTGGCAACGGCTCCTACAGGACCGAGAAGAATGGATCTGGAGCTCCACTGCGGACGCGCTGTTGTGCCCCGCAGAGCGTCGGTTCGCGTTGACGAGCGTGCGTCAGCTTTGGGCCGATGCAGAGCGCACGGGCATCGTCATGCGCAGACCGGCTCACGGGTGTGACGGGTGCACAATCCGGGCGGAATGCATGCCAGGGCGACCGCAATCGGAAAGCAAGAAGGTTGAGTTTTCAGTCCCTAGCGAACTCGCGGAGCGACTGAAAAAGAGGTTGAGCGCGGTGCGCAGCGTCGACAACGCGGCTCAGCGCCGGCATGTGAAACCCGCTCGCTCCGGCCCGTACGAAGTCGTCGTGGCGCCGCTGCTGCCAGCCAAGGCACGAGGATTATTACGTGCCGCGCTCGCGACGGTGGCGATGCATGTCACAGTCGAAGTGCCCGAGCCGCCACCGCGACGTTCGCAGTTGATTTCGGCCGGAGCAGCTGAGCGTCAATGCCGGCGCAAGACTTGGGAGGAGCGATGGCTCGATAATCAGCTGCCTGACGGCTCCAGCGTTGATGTGCGCGCTGCCGGATCGGAGCTTGCTCTGGCGATGCTGGAGCGCCGATCGGATGGCGCTGAATCGGCGAGGTCGGCGGCGTGAGAGCGTCTGGGTGGTTGCGAATGCTAAGTGTGTTCAGTGAGATATGTGGAACCGGATCCGGTGGGGAGGTGTGTAGCGACCGAGGCAACTTGTCAGAACAGTTCCATCTGCAAGTCGCACGGCGCGTGCGGTGTGGTCTGCATCGCGCCCGAAGAGTGGAAGTTGAATTCTAAACCGCTCATTTGGATGTATCCCTTTGCCTGTTGCCCAACGATAGTCTCTCACTGCCGTGAATATGATGGATGCAAACAATCGGGGCCCAGCGCCCCAGATCAGTTGTCCGGCAAATGCAAACTATCTGCGGAGAAGACGAATGCCATGCACTTCGGCATGGATTTATCGGATTCACCAAAAATATTTGTCCAGTGCTATACTTGTGTTGAGTAAGTTGTTTAGAATCTGAACTATTTTCTCATTTAAAAAACTTTGACATTTCTAGCTATATCGCATGTTTGGCTAATAACTCCACAAACGCCTTCATGAGGAGCTGTAGCCAATCCTCCCGCATCGTCAATAGCTCGGTTGAAGGCATCAAGATCTCCTCTGGGTAAGTGCTGCCAGCACGATGTGGCGGAGCATCGGGGCAATGGCGGCCAAGTTGCAAGGGGAGCCAGTGCGCCGTCGATGTGCCTCGCCGACGTGGCAGTCGCCGCATCTCTTACGTCTCGGATACCTCCGCAGCGCCGACCACTGACCTCGGCAGTCGGCTCGACACCGCGGCCGCAGCGACCAAGAACCCCGTGGACCACCACAGACACCCCACCATGCCGTGGGTCTGGAAGGCCCAGCCCGAGAGCACCGTCCCGGCCAATCGACCCGCTGCGTTGGCCATGTAGTAGAAGCCCACGTTCATCGCCACCTGCTCGTGGTCCGAGTACGCCAGGATCAGGTAGGAGTGCACCGCAGAGTTGATGGCGAAGACGGCGCCAAAGACAAAGAGACCGACGATGAGCGTGAGCGCCGGATCGCCGCCCCACAACAGGACCGTGGCGATCCCTGCCGGCAGCGCAGCGAGCAGAACAGCCCAATTTCTGGCGGTATTGCCCGTAGGACCTCGGCCGCTGTGTCCCCGCTGCAACACCATCGGCGCGAAGGCTTGCACGACGCCGTAGGCCACGACCCAAGCCGCGAGAAAGCTGCTGACCTCGAGGTTGTTCCAGCCCGTGACCGACGCGAGGAACACCGGCAACCCCACAACGAACCACACGTCGCGCGAGCCGAAGAGGAAGAAGCGCGCCC
>CALCGO010000116.1 GCA_937901055.1 uncultured Rhodobacterales bacterium | reverse complement strand
CTTTTGGATTCATCTTCGGGGCTGGCAAGCTGTCGGGTGGATAGAGATCGAAGAACTCTTGCGGCACCACCAGTGGGAAGTGCGGCGCGACCAGACCAACATAGAGGCACCATGGTTTCTCGTCATTTGCATGATCCGAAAGCCACGCCACAGTACGATCTGTCACGGCTTGATCGTAATCCGTGTATTTGCTGGTGCCTGCGCCGATAAACTCCCCCAGCATCCGTGTCTTTGGCGACACGCGTTCGCCTTCCGCCCGGATAGAGCCCCAGACCATGCCGTTGCCACCGACCACATGCATTGGGATGTGCTCTTGATCAAACCCCGCAGGATCGCCGTTTTGCCGGTAGTGTAGCTTGCCAATACTATCGACCGGCACGCTTGCATCTTGCAGGCAATGGCCCCAGCCACGTATTTGCCCCGTATAAGGCATGGCATTGTCCCACAGACGCGTCTGATGCACGTGACGCCCCGTTGCAAAGCTGGCACGTGCAGGCACGCAGATGGGTGAAGGGGTGTATGCATCGGTGAAGCGTGTACCACGGGCCGCAAGCGCATCTAGATGGGGGGTTTGCACAAACGGATGTCCTGCACAGCCCATGGCGCGGGCTTGGTGTTCATCGGACAATATAACCAGCAAATTTGACGGCATCAGGTTTCTGTATCCTCAGCAGCGATTTCAAGGGTCTCTAAGATGCGACGCAGGGTAGCAACATCCTCTCTACTCAGGTTGTCTTGCAGCTTCGCCTGTCTGCGGCGCATTTTTGGCAGGGCTGTTTCGAAAACCAACTCACCAGCCGGAGTTAGGCTCAATAGATGAACCCTGCTGTCCTTTTCGTGATTGAAAGACGCGACGAGGCCACTTTCAATAAGAGACTTCACGTTGCGGCTGACAAGTCCTTTGTCCATAGTAGTATATCGGACTAATTCAGAAGCTGTAACCGTTTCAGCCCCCCCGATGAAAGCAATCATACGCCATTGGTTCAGCGTCACCCCAACCGAATCGTTAAGGATCTTTGACGCCTGCACATTGAGTTTTTGATGCACACGAGAGATGCGATAGGTCAGGAAGTTGCTAAGCTGGGCTAGCTGCGGATTTAACGTTGTTGGAGTTTCATCATTCATAGTCGACCTCTAGCATCGATGATCACAGTAAAAAGTTGTGCCGTCAACTATATTGTTGACTGAGCAACCGATTTATGGCTTGCTTCAATCAAAGTCAGGGAGGACTCAATGAAAAACCTTATTACAGCGGCCGTTGCCGCTCTTGGAATTGCTGTATCCGCAGTATCTGCAACTGCTGCTGATTGGACCCCGCCGGGCCCGATCAAGCTGATGATCGCATTTGGCGCGGGGGGCGGTGCTGACACACAAGCGCGCCTGATCGCGGAAGAGCTTGAGGCCCGCACTGGCTGGCAGTTTATTCCAGAGCAAGTGACCGGCAAAGGTGGCGTGAACTTGCTCAAAGCCATGAAAGACATGCCTGCTGACGGCTCTGTCATCGGGATGGTGGTGACTGAATCGCTTGGCTATAATCTCTATTCCGCCAAGACAGGCATGACACCCTCGGATTTCACCGGCCTTACGACCACGGCAGGTTTCCAGATGGGCGTTGTTTCCCCAAGCAGCAAAGGTTGGACCAGCATCAGTGACACAATTGCAGCTGCAAAAGCAGGAGAGCAACTGCGTTTCGGCGTGATGAGCCCGCGTTTGGCTGATCTGGCTTACCTTCTGGGCAAGGCGCAGGGCGTTGAGTTCAACATCATCTCTGTCAAAGGCGGCAAAGAGGTCATGAACGGTGTCACCGCTGGCGATATGGATCTGGGCTTTATGGCTGGTATTCAGGGCAAAGGTGTTGCGGCTGGTGATCTGGTAAATTTGGCCTCAGCGCTGAGCACACCGCTAGTACAGACACCAGACGCACCTACGTTTGCGGATCTGGGCGTTGCTTATGACAGTGATGGCTACTTCATGTTCGCCGCGCCTGCTGGCATGGCCGACGATGCACACACCGCACTCAGCGATGCAATTGCGGACGTTGCCTCCGATCCGGAGACCAAAGCAGGCGGGTTGATCAAGAAAGCCTTCGGTGGTGCTGCCATCATCAAAGGCGCTGATCTGGATGCCCTGATGGCGAAGGGTTTTGACGAATCCGAAAGCTTGATTAAAGCAGCTTCTGAGTAATTAGAGCCAACCTCGGGCGTCCTAAACTGGGCGCCCGAAGTGTATCTGGAGATAGCAAATGCCCTCACCGTCACGATCCAACCTCTATATCGGGCTGATCTGCATCATCTTTGCGATCACGCTGATCTTTGTATGGATTCCATTGGACACTGACAGCGGCATTGTCGAGAAAGTTCGTGGACGGTTTAACATCGGCGATGCTTTGGCCCCCACAGTTGCCGCGTGTTTTGTCCTTGTTGGCAGTATCCTATTGCTTGTTTCTGAACGGAACGACGCGTTCCAACCCGTACTGGGCAATAGCCATTTCTCTTTTATCGCCAGCTTGATGGTCGTCACAATTGTAAGCCTTTTGGTGATGCGTTTTGCGGGCCCCTTTTTCGCCGAAATTGCCAATCTGTTTCGTGCAGAGCCGATCGAATACCGTCTGCTGCGCGCAACGCCAGGTTGGAAACATGTAGGCTTTGTTCTGGGCGGGGTCATGATGGTCTCAGGGATCATCGCCATCGTCGAACGTGGATTTTCCCGCCGTGGTTTGTTAACGGCCGTATTGGCTGTTGTCGTTATGATCCTTGTGTTCGACGTTCCGTTCGAGGATCTTCTATTGCCGCCGAATGGCGACGTCTGATGGGCGTTCTGGATTATATCTGGCTTGGCGTTCTCGCGGTCTTCCAAGGCCCCGAAGCTTTCACCCTCTTTGGCATTGCCGTGTCGATCACCCTTGTGATGGTGCTTGCCGGGTTTCTTTTTGGCATCGTTGTCGGTGCGACGCCCGGTCTTGCCGGCCCCTTTGCCATGGCGATTTCGCTGCCGATACTCATTTCTATCTTTGGCTATTCACCAGACGCCCTATTGCCGGTCATGGGGTTCCTGATTGGCATCATGAAGGGTGCGACCATTGGTGGCGCGGTCCCTGCGATCTTGTTCAACACCCCCGGCACGCCTGACGCCTTCATGACCACATTGGATGGCTACCCGATGGCGCAACGGGGTCAGGCGAAGAAAGCATTGCGCGTCGCACACTTCTCGTCCGCCTCCGGCGATACATTTTCCGATCTGGTGCTTTTCGTCTGCGCGCCTTTTCTTGCCATTCTGGTCGAGGCTTATCTGGATCTGCCAGAAAAGACTGGCCTTCTGATCCTGTCACTCAGCTTCATTGCCGCCGTGATTGGCGGGTCGCCAGGCAAGGGACTGATCTCCATCGGGCTGGGATTGCTTGCAGTCTACGTCGGCACAGGCGAGGATTTTTACCCACGGTTGTCGATGGGTTCAGACGAGTTATCGCGCGGCTTTCCGATCACAACGGCTGTCCTTGGTGTCCTGATCATTGGTGCAGTCTTCAAAGGCTTGGAGGAAACGTGGCGTGAAAATAGAGGGTCCAGACCTACGCCAAACGTTCCCGAGACTGGGGATCAAAAACTGCACTGGCCAGAGATAAAGCGACTGCTGCCTTTCATCTCTCGTTCGGCCCTCATCGGAACTGGCATCGGCGCCCTGCCTGGTGTCGGTTCAACGCTGGCTGCAACGCTGGGCTATTCGGTTGGTCGCGCCCGCCATGCCAAGACAAAAGCGCCCGATGCACCTGAGTTTGGCAAAGGTGCGCCAGAGGGCATCGCCGCGACCGAAGCGGCCAACAGCGCTGTGTCCGGTGCAAACCTGATCCCCGTTTTGTCGCTGGGCATTCCGGGCAACGCAGCAGCCGTCTTTTTGATCCTCGCGACCGAGACCATTGGCGGGTTCAACCCCGGCCCTGCGGTGTTCCGTTTCTCTGCCGACGTGGTTAACCCCGAACTTGTGGTCGCCTTTGGCTTGTTCACCTGCATGACCATCGCGAACCTGTTCAACTGGACCATTGGCGGCGTGTTCATGCGCTCCATGGGCTTTATGATCCGCATCCCCAAGCAGCTTTTGCTGCCATCGGTCTTGCTGCTGACTCTCACTGCAATCTACGTCCAAGAAACTCGCCTTGAGGCGATATGGTTCGCCTTGGGTTTTGGCGTGCTTGGCTACTTCATGCGGGTACTTGCCATATCTCCTCTTCCCTTTGTCATCGCATTCATCCTTGGCAAATCTCTGGAAGAAACCGCCCGCCAAGCCTATTCAGCCACGGGTAATGATCCCTTCTTCCTTCTGAACAACCCAATCGCCCTAGCCTTTATCCTGATGTCCGTCGCCGTGATTATCTTTTCGGGACGTAAACCTAAGAAAGCCGCGTCATGAGTAGACCAAACATCATACTGATTTCGTCCGACCAGCACCGCGCCGATTGCATGGGGTTCAAAGGGCGCAACATAAAAACGCCGCATCTGGATCAATTGGCCGCGAGCGGCACAGTGTTTGACGCCTGCATCACGCCTTCGGTGGTCTGCCAGCCCGCGCGTGCCTCGATCCTTACAGGGCAGCTGTGCCGCACCCACGGCGTGCATGATAACGGCATCGATCTGCCGCCAGAGATTGGCGAAAAAGGGTTTGGCGGGTCAATGGCAGCGGCAGGTTATCAAACCAGTTATTTCGGCAAGGCGCATTTTTCGACCTATCACACCTATGAGCCCACAGGTTCGCCCGAATGTTTGCGCTCGTCTGCCAGCTATCCCGACACGTGGAACGGGCCCTATATGGGGTTCGAACATGTAGAATTGATGTTGGTTGGCCACAATTGGTGGGCACCTGAAAAGCCGCCTGCGGGCCAACACTATGAGCGGTTCTACCATATGGATGGCAAGG
>CALCGO010000115.1 GCA_937901055.1 uncultured Rhodobacterales bacterium | reverse complement strand
GTGTTATTCAACGCCGTCTCGATCGGGTTATTGGTGCCTGCCATGACTGGATTGCCACCGTAGAATTGCAAAATACCGCCGCTCGTCTTCCAATATCCGGCTGTACGTGGCTGCTGAGGCAACAGCAACAAGTTGCGAAACCCAGCCGCGCGAACTTCATTAATTTCATAGACATTGCCTTCCGGCATGTCGCTGGCTACGGACAAACAAGCTGCGCCGTTTCCTAAAACGTAACGACAGTCCGCGTTGGCCTGACTGGCGCGGCGCATGCGAAAATATGGCGTGTCATTGGCGATATCTGGCACATAGGCGACCAGCTCCACCAAGCCGGAATAATTTGTCATCAGGTCACGCAACAACACGGCCAGTTCGCTGTCGGGCGACATGGTATTTCCATCGTCATCCCTGAAACTGATTACACAGCCCACAGGAACATTTTGCGACACGATCGGATCAAGGGCCGAAAACAATTGCGAGGCCGAGGTGCTTGGATCAATGCCGCCAAGCAAGAAAAGCGAAGGCTTGTAGCTGGCTGCAAGCGCCAAACGAGTCCCGCCGGCAGCAAGTAGCGGGCCACCGACCAAAACCGTTTGCAACATCTGGCGTCGAGTGAAGTTCATGGCTGCGCCCTCCTGTTCCCTTGATCATACCGCGCAAATCCGCGTATCTATTTGACATGCATCAAGATAATCTTAACCGCAATCAGGTTAGCATTCGCGTGTGCAAACGTCAGCAACGGATACTGTAACAAGTGCCATCGAAATTGAAACATCGCCAAAAGAAAGCTCCGGGATTTCGGGCGATTTTCGCGGATCCCACGAAGCACCGCAGGATTATTGTGCGAACGCTGGGGTATGGCTCTATTGTGCTGGCATTCGCGTGGCTGATAACGTTTTTGGCAAGCCTCTATTATGTTGAGACGGATACTGAAACGCGGCTGGATAATCCCGCATATTTTCTGGCCCCGCATTTGCGACCTAAACAAGAAACGTCTACGATCGAGTAGCTGTTGCCGCCGCCCTCGACCATACCGAACCGTGCGCGGATACCGCAGCGGGTATATGCATTTGTGCGCACTTGGCCACTGACTGCCATCGCATCTGTGCAAAAAAATATCGACGCGATCGATGTTCTGATGCCGGAATGGTATGGCGCAGATTGGGAAACCCAAACGTTAAAACAGCTTGATAAAAACCGGCAGGGTTTACTGGCTACATATTTGGAAATCAAAGCGCCAGACACCACGGTTTTGCCGGTCGTCAACGGGTTTGATCAAGGCGTGTCATTCGATAGCCCTTACGCGATTGCCGAATTTGTCGAAAAACTTGAAACGCTAAGCGATGACATTGGTGTTAACGGGCTTTGCCTCGATTATCGTTGGGTGGAACCCGCCGCGATTGCCGATTTGATCGAGTTGTTGGGAAATACCGGTGAAATGTTGGCCGAGCAAGATAAGCAAAGCTGCGTGGCGCTTCGGCTTGGGGCGGATTACTGGCCCTTGCCTGAAGTGGAGTCGCTGGTAGACACCATCGTGTTCACCGGATTAAGGCAACCAGATCGTGGCAGTTTCCCAAAACCAATGGCGCCACATGACATGTTTTCCGAATTGGCATTGGATGCGCTTAGTCAAATCCGCGCTTCAACGGCGGTATTTGCATTGGGGAATATCGGTTATGACTGGGTGACTGGCGCGTCGGCCACCCCTATTCATTTCAGCGAAGTTGCCCGACTTTCCGGTCTTCATGATGTTCCGGTTATCTTTGATCCCGTTTCGTTGAACTCCACGCTTGCGTATGTGGACGGCCAAGGGCGCCGCCATCAGATATGGTTCATGGATGCCGTAAATGCCCATAATCTGTTGCAAGTGTTGGCGTCCTCGCCCGTTGGCGGTGTTGCTATCT
>CALCGO010000114.1 GCA_937901055.1 uncultured Rhodobacterales bacterium | reverse complement strand
CGCATCGGCAATGTCCATGTGATGGCAGGTGTACCGACAGTGTTTCACGCCATGGTCGAAAGCGTACTGCCAACCCTGACAGGCGGTGAACCGTTATTGTCCATCACCGTACGGATAGAAGCCCCTGAAGGCGAGATTGCAGCACATCTGGCAGAGATGGCCAAAGCCAGTCCAAACCTTTCGTTCGGATCCTACCCGTTCATTCAGAACGGAGTATTTGGCAGCAATATCGTGGTACGAGGTGTAGATGCCAACAGTTTGGAAAAAGCTAGGCAGGCGTTGGAAGCCCTCGCACAGCAACTTAACTAGATGCAGGCATTAACAACCATTTGCCTGTGCAATGCGCACGTCGGCTCTGCGGACGGAGCGGACAACCGTTCAGGAAGAAGAACTCAGTGTTGTTTGCAAATCCAAGAGGGCATCTTCGAAGCTCGCGAAATAAGCTTCTCTGGTACTGACCCTGATGGGTTCGCGAACGTACTTGGGTTGTACGAATGCCACCGTCTTCAGGTTCCTGAGCACCACGGGCTCCATTGTTAATGTTGTTTTCAGCAACCTCAGACACTCAATATGTTCAAAATTATGCCGGGTGGTATCCAATAGTAAATTGGTGCAATTTGGCTCGTTTTCTTCAAGAATGGTGACAAACCTAGGTATCCATTCACTGATCTGTTTCAAGGTAACGGGATCGGGAAAGCGAACTATCACAGCGCGGAGTTCTTGTCTGAATTCTGTAGAAATTTGGCTGCACATCCCGCTTTTATGGCCGTGTTCGGCATGAAGATCAACTAGTCATCACATGACCGTTCAACTCGGCATAGCACGTGGTTACCATAGTTTACTGCCGCTCGTTTGACGCGCTCAATTTAGGCCACTATGGGCTCAAAGCAGTCATACACTTAATCCTATTCTATCGAAGTGCCCCTAGTTTGAGCCCGGCCCCATACGATTATAAAAATCAATATCGTGGATGGACAAAACGCCCGATACAATGAACGCAACCAACGGGATCCACAGAACGAATGTAATAACCGTAACCCATATCATTTTCTTGCCAATCATCGGGTTAACAGGGGCGGAGGCAGGCGTGCCCGGTACAACTTCCCCCACGTCTTCCTGACTTTTCATCCGCATTGGCAACGCCATTAGCAGCAGCATAAACCAGATAACGGCGAACAGAACCAATGCAGACGTGATGGCCATTAAACTTGCTCCAACTCGATTAACGTTCCAGTGAAATCCTTGGGGTGCAAGAATAACACAGGCTTGCCATGCGCGCCAATTTTCGGCTCGCCGCCGCCCAAAACCCGTGCACCTGCTGCTTGCAGCTTGTCACGCGCGGCCAGAATATCGTCCACCTCATAGCAGATGTGGTGAATGCCGCCCGACGGGTTTTTTTCAAGGAACGCTGCGATCGGGCTGTTTTCGCCCAGCGGATGCAAAAGCTCGATCTTGGTGTTAGGCAGCTCGATAAACACAACGGTTACACCGTGGTCCGGCTCGTCTTGCGGCGCGTTAACCTTTGCGCCCAGCGTGTCACGATAAAGCGTAATGCCGGCCTCAAGGTCCGGCACGGCAATGGCAACGTGGTTCAAGCGTCCAATCATGGGAATCTCCTGTAGTTCAGGCGTTAGTTACGACAAGTCGCTCGCGGTGTCCACGTCCCGAAGAGTCGCGGCAAAGGCAACAGAAGCATCGCCCAGCGTACCTAGCGTATCCTGCAGTGTATCGGCACAAGACCACCGCACACCGTTGAACAAATCCACGGGCAACGGCCTGACCCGTCGCATCCCCGCCAACCAGAACCCACCATCTTCCGCAGGTCCAAAAACACAGTCATGGTCGCGCAACTTATCGAACGCATCGCGGATAATGGCAGGTGTAATCCCCGGGATATCCCCGCCAACAAGCACAACAGGCCCACTTGGCGAAGCATCAAAAACATGCCGCATCCGCGCGCCCAAATCGCCCTTAACCTGCGGATCCCGTGGTATCCCCATTGGCCAAGCGCGGCTGTGCAACGCATGTGGTGCAGGTGAAACCGAAAGCCGCAGCTGCCATCGCGGGTCCATACCCACCTCCCGTATCAGTCGCTTTGTCTGATGCCGGAACCACCAAGCAGCGTTGGTCATGCCAATGTCACGTCCCAACCGCGTCTTGACCCGACCGGCTTGCGGTTCCTTCACCATCATGACCAACCGAGGCCTAACGATAAGGCGCTCCGATCATTTCCAGGTAAATCCGCAAAGCGGGACGTACAGATTGCGAACCGGATGCCCGCGCCTCGTCAATCACGTGCTTCACTTCCGATAGATCAACAAACCGCAGCAACCGCTTTATCGGCCCGATCGAGGCAGGCCGCATCGACAATGTCCGCAACCCCATCGCTGCGAACGCCAGCGCTTCCAGCGAACGGCCGGCATCCTCGCCACAGAATGACACCGGCGTATTGGAAGCGTCACACTTTTGCGCAATCTGTTCGATGAAATTCAGGAAACTGACATTCAACGTATCATACCGGCGCCGCACCCGTTCGTTCTCGCGATCTGCGGCAAAGAAGAACTGCTTCAAGTCGTTCCCACCAATCGAGATAAAATCAGCCAAGTCGAAAAACTGCGCTGGGGCAAACGCCATACTTGGCGTCTCCAACATCACACCAATTTCGATCTTGCTTGGCATAAGGTGTCGTTGTTTTTTCTCGCGTTCGACCTCGTCCAGAAACCGTTGTCGCGCTTCGCTGAACTCGTCGAATTGCGCCACCATCGGGAACATAACCTTCAGCGGTCGCCCTTTGGCGCCCCGTATCAAGGTCTGAAACTGCATCCGCATTAGCCCAGGTCGATCCAACCCCAGCCGAATGCCGCGCCAACCCATCGCCGGATTGGGTTCTTCCACCCGCTTCATATAGGGCAATACTTTGTCCGAGCCGATATCCAGCGTCCGGAACGTAATCGGCCGTCCCTGCGCCGCGTCCATCACCGTCGAATAGGTATCCGACAACTCCGATCGCTTCGGGAAAGTGGAGCGCAGCAGGAACTGCAACTCGGTCCTGAACAACCCGACACCTTCAGCGCCAGAACTTTCCAACGAGGGCAAATTGCTCATCAATCCGGCGTTCATTTCTAGTCGCACGCGCGTTCCGTCTTTCGATTCAGCCGGAAGGTCGCGCAAGGCTGCGTATTCCTCCTGCGCCTCTTCGCGCATCGCGACTTTTTCGTGAAACGCCAACCGGACACTTTCTTCGGGCCGCAAATGCGCCACACCCGCGTCACCATCCAGTAATATCTCATCACCGCTCAAAGCTGCGCGCGTAATCCGCGACGCCTGAATAACTAACGGAATCGCCAAAGCCCGCGCCACGATCACAGCATGTGACCCGACCGAGCCCTCTTCCAGCACCACGCCCTTCAGCTTTTTGCCGTAATCCAGCAATTCCGCAGGGCCGATGTTTCGCGCGACCAAAATCGCGTCGTCTGGCATTTCCCCGCCATTTACTTCGCGCCCAGTCAGGATCCGCAATAGACGGTTCGACAAGTCGTCCAGATCATGCAGACGTTCGCGCAAATACGCATCCGAAACACGTTCCATACGGGTCCGCGTGCTGGATTGTTCTTTCTCAACCGCAACTTCGGCTGCCAGACCACTTAGGATCGACGCCTCCATCCGTGCGCGCCACCCTTTGTCGTGCGCAAACATCCGGTAGGCGTCCAGAACCTCGCGGCCCTCGCCACTAATCGCCAGATTTCTGTTCGACAACATATCGTCAATGTCGGATTGCAACTCGATGAATCCAGTGGACAGACGATACATCTCAACCTCTGGATCGTCGGCCACGGGGTTAGCAATAACGATATGAGCCTCGTGCAAAACGACATGCCCCTCGGCCACACCTTCTTGCGCGATCACACCCTTGGCAAAGAATGGTCGCTGGTGCGGCATGGCCATCGCATCTTCGCCCTCGGCGGTAAACGCGCCCAGTTCGGCCATTTCGGCGATAACCATCGCCACGACCTCTAGGCCATAAACCTCGTCATCCGAGTAAACTCGTGCCGCTTTATTCTGTACGACCAGAACACCAAGCACATCGCCCACGCGCTGGATCGGCACACCTAGGAACGAGGCATACACCTCCTCCCCCGTTTCAGGCATAAACCGGAAGCCTTTAGCAGACGGCGCATCTTCGGTTTTGAAGGGCGAGGCCGCATCGGCAATCCGCCCAACCAGCCCTTGCCCAACGCGCAAACGCGTGCGGTGAACGGATTCCGGATTAAGTCCTTCGGTCGAACACAGCTCCAATGTCCGCTCGTCACGCCGTAGGTAAATCGAACACACTTCGGCTTCCATCGACGACGCAATGATGTGTGTGACTTTGTTCAACCGCGCCTGCCCCTCGCCCTGTTCGGCAAGGATGTCGCGCAGGCGTTTCAGCAAGACGTGGGATTCAACCCCTTTGCGTGCGGGCATGGCGCCCCCTTTTTACGATGCTTTATCCAGATCAAAGGCATCATGCAGGGATTGCACGGCGAGTTCCATATATTTCCGATCAACCAGAACGGAAACTTTGATCTCCGAGGTCGTAATAACCTTGATGTTGATCCCGTCATCCGACAACGCTTTGAACATTTTCTGCGCAATACCGGCATGGCTACGCATCCCGATTCCAACGATCGAAACCTTGGCAACACCCGTATCCGCATCCAGTGCATGA
>CALCGO010000113.1 GCA_937901055.1 uncultured Rhodobacterales bacterium | reverse complement strand
GATAACGAGGTGAAGTGATGGTAGACGCAGAAGCAGCAAGACGCCTATTCGGCGCGGTCCTCATATGCGGGATAAAAGACGCCCTATCAGACGTTCCAAGGACAAGCGAAGGCGCGGGCGGGTGGCAAGTCCAAAAGGACGCATCAACAAACTGGATCACCCGAAACTCCAAGGACTTTCAAGAGGTCTGCGAATTAGCAGGGCTTGATCCTGAGTTTATCCGTGACGCATTCATGAGCGGAAAGATAACCAAGAAGTCATTCGAAAAGCGCCGAATGCACTGGGCTGAAAGACCTGATTTGAAAAAGCGCAAAGCACAGGGTAAGATGGAACAGGAAAGGGTAAAGGTATGAGAGAGCACAATCCGAACGCATTCCCAAACAGTCGCGAGGCCTGTCAGTACGGCATGAGCCTAGAGGACTATTACGCAGGGCAGGCATTGGCAGGCATCACGGCAAACGCCAACCTATTAGCAGGGCTTGATCCTGAGTTTATCCGTGCAATAGCGCGTGATGCGCGGAGCATAGCAAAGGCAATGCTGGAGGTCAGAAGCAATGGATAGAACAATAGAATTTGAGGTCGATTTTCGATGCTGGGTCTTTGGATTTATCTGGGACGAAATACACGCGGCCATCGTATTGGGGCCGTTAATGATAGGGATATCAAAAAATGCCTAGCAGCAAGACAGAAGGCGCGGCCCAAGGGGAGGCCAGCGTTGCGGACTTGATCCCATACGCGAGGAACAGCCGAACGCATAGCGAAGCGCAGGTGGCTAAAATAGCCGCAAGCATCAAAGAGTTTGGGTTTCTAAACCCCGTCATAGTCGATGGGGAGAATGGCATTATAGCTGGCCACGGGCGCATAATGGCGGCGCAAAAGCTGGGGCTTGAAAAGGTTCCTGTTGTCGAGGCATCCCATTTAACCGAGGCGCAGAAGCGGGCCTATATCATCGCAGACAACCGACTGGCGCTAGACGCCGGATGGGACGACGAAATGCTGCGGGTCGAATTGATGGAGCTTGACGACCTAGATTTCGATCTATCCCTGACTGGCTTCGACGCGGACGAGCTTGACGCCTTTTTCCCGACTGAGGTCGAGGCAGGATTGACGGACGAGGACGCCGTACCGGAAGCGCCAGAGCAGCCCGTTACCGTAGAGGGCGACGTTTGGGTGCTTGGCGACCATCGCTTGATGTGCGGGGATAGCACCAGCATCGACGCGGTGGAGAAGCTTATGGGCGGGGTTAAGGCTGATATGGTGTTCACCGATCCGCCTTATAACGTGGCCTTCAATGGTCGAAGCGGCAAGCACGATGTAATCAAGAACGACAACCTTTCAGATGGGGATTTCTCAGACTTCATCGGGGATGTGTGTGCGGTCATTGCGGCAATAGATGCGCAGGCCACATATGTTTGGTGTAACTGGAAGTTTTACGGCGAGCTTCAAGGCCGACTTCCGTACAAGGCGTGTATTGTGTGGGCAAAGAACGTCTTTGGGCTTGGGGTGGGCTATCGGCACCAGCACGAATTTTGCCTGTTCAACGGCAAACTTGATGAGGTTGTGAAGAATGAGAGCGACCTTTGGGAAATCAAAAAGGACACGGCATACGTACACCCGACGCAAAAGCCAGTGGCGCTTTCGGTTAGAGCTTTTAGTAATCACATCAAGCTGGTCAATGTTTTGGATTTGTTCGGTGGGTCAGGCTCAACCCTTATCGGGGCAGAGCAAACTGGGCGAAACTGCTTTGTGATGGAACTGGACCCCAAGTACTGCGACGTCATAGTTAAGCGCTGGCAGGAGTATACAGGCAAACAGGCAACCCTAGCCGATACAGACGAAACCTTCGACGCGCTAAAGGACGAGCGATGCAAACCCGCAGCCTGAGCGCAATCGAAACGATAACCAGCACAGCAATAGGCTTTCTCGTATCATGGGCGTTGACCCTGCTTGTATTGCCGATGTTCGGGTATGATGTATCAATAAGCCATTCAGTCGGTATCACGGCGGTCTACACTGCCGCATCAATCATTAGGGGCTATCTAGTAAGGAGGGCATTCAATGGGCAAAGGTGATCCAAAGGGCGGGCGTCCTGAATACGCCCTGACAGACGATGGCTTTGAACGGCTGAAAAAACTTATCAATATCCACTGCACTCAAGTCGAGGTTTGTGATGTTTTGGGGGTGACAGATAAGACGCTAAACAAAGCCTTAAAGGAGAGGGGCGAATTACCTTTTTCCGAGTTCTATAAAAAACATTCGAACGAGGGCCGCGCTTCACTGCGCCGTGAGCAATGGAAGGCCGCGCAAAAGGGCAATACTTCAATGCTGATATGGCTCGGCAAACAACTGCTTGGCCAGAAGGACAAGATCGAACAGGACAACACGTCCAGCGATGGTTCACACGCGCCGGACACAATTATCATCAAGGGGGCAACCGTTGACAACAGCGGTAATTGAACTTCCCCCAAAGATAGCCGACGTTCTAGACAGTCCGCGTGGCTCGGTAAGCTATCGCGCCCTGTTCGGCGGGCGAGGCTCTGGCAAGTCGGTGGGGATGGCTACGGTTGCACTTCTATGGGGGTATGCCGAACCTTTGCGCATTCTCTGCGTCAGGGAATTTCAGGCTTCCATCCGGGAGAGCTTCTATATCGAGCTGAGAACGGCGATTGATATGTATCCGTGGCTCAAGCAACACTATGACGTTGGCGTTGACTACGTTAGGGGCGTGAACGGTACGGAGTTTATCTTTCGGGGTCTGAGGCGGAACGAGCAGAGCATCAAGTCTCTTGCCAAGGTCGATCTGACGATTATTGAGGAAGCCGAAGACATCCCGGAGGATAGCTGGCTGGCGTTGGAGGCAACAGTCTTCCGGCAGCCTAAGTCTGAAATTTGGATCATCTGGAACCCGAAGATGGAAAGCTCGCCAGTAGATCGGCGCTTCCGTCAGCACATACCACCAGACACATTGATCGCAGAGGTGAATTTCTCGGACAATCCTTTCTTCCCTGACGGGATGGAAAAGCTAAGGGTGCACCAAGCGGACACGCTGGACCGTGATGTCTATCTGCACGTCTGGGAAGGCGCATACCTCAAGAGCGTCAAAGGCGCGTACTACGCCGAGCATATCGACAAGGCGACGAAAGAGGAGCGCATTGGCTTCTTCCCACGCCACGACATGAACAAGGTCTATGCGGTCTGGGACATCGGCAGCACATCGACAGCGGCGGACGCAACGGCAATCTGGATGGTTCAGTACGTTGGTGAGGAGGTCCGCTGGCTGAATTACTACGAGGCGGTGGGGCAAGAAATGGCCGCGCACGTCAACTGGCTCAGGGACAACGGATATGAAGGGGCCGTGATGGTCCTACCTCACGATGGGAGAAAGCATGACAACGTATATTCAATCACGCCGGAGAAGTTCTTACGTGAGGCAGGGTTTACCGTCGAAGTGGTTCCTAATCAGGGCAAGGGTGCAGCTATGCAGCGCGTCCACGCTCTCCGGGGCGTCTTTTCACGGTGCAGGTTTGACGAGAAGCCAACGAAGGTGGGGGTTGAAACTCTGCGGTTCTATCATGAAAAATGGTCAGACGAACGGAACGTCGGGCTTGGCCCCAAACACGATTGGAGTAGCCACTGTGCTGACGCCGCTGGCCTTGTCGCTGTCTTTAGAGAGAGGATGACCCTCAATACAGGTCCAAAGAAATCCATGATGCGCAACTTGGCGCGGGCCTAACGTCCGTGATTGGTGTGGAAGCCTAGATCGCGCTCGGAAATGAGGCGGGCAAGGATTGCATCGAATTTATGCTCGAAGTACCCAAGGCCCACGTGCTTGCTGTCGATAGTTATGTAGGCCCGCCACTTGCTTATGGGCTTGAACCATCCAACTCCCATTAGCCCGCTCGTGTTTGTTCGCCTTCTCCTTTGGTTTCTACTGTTGGCGCGTCTATTTACAGCCCGCAAATTTAACCAACGGTTGTCGCCCCTATCTCCGTTTATGTGGTCAATGTCATGCGGAGGCCACTCGCCGGACTGAATGGCGAATATGACGCGATGGGCCAAGTATCTTCGGTTATGTATGCTGCCATGCCTATATCCCGCTCCATTGCCTGCCGTGAACGCTTCCTTCCCTTCAAATCGGCTGTCGAACTTGGGCTTTCCTCGGGGCCTCCAGAACAGCTTTCCTGTCTCTGGTTCATATCGCAGCAACTTGCGGAGCGTGTCGGGTGATGGTAGGGATTTTTCAGTCATGGCGAACTTTCCTTTCGCTTTTAGATTAGAAAGCTCGCAGTCATTGCCGTGACGCGGGCTTTCGTGTTATATACACCTTAAATCTCATAGGGGTCAATAACATGGGTTTGCTTGATTTCGGATACACTGACACCGAGGGCCGCAATGTTCGCGCCCTTGAAGACATGTTCGACGGCGGAGGTCGCGGACGCTCTGGCAGTACATTTGAGGGGGGTCCATTCAGTGGCCTCCTTAATGATGTCGGGGTTAGGCCGTATGGCTATCAGCGACGGCTTGACCGCAGCATGAGTGAGCCAGCGCCACGCAGGCCATCGCAAGGCGGATCGCCGCGAGAACCTGTCGCTGTAACATCTATTCCGCAGCGCGAGGTTTTTGGCCCGCCTATGAGCGTTAACCCTGTCACTCCATACGGAGAGGCCGCGCGGTATGCGCCACAAGGGTTGCTGGCACCTGAGCC
>CALCGO010000112.1 GCA_937901055.1 uncultured Rhodobacterales bacterium | reverse complement strand
GTTCACAGCCGTGCGCCTTTTATGTTTTTCTGACCCTTGACGACAACCCGAACAATCCATCGCCGCGCGCCAGAGGGGTCAACGACCAAACAAAGCCCGCTTACGCCTCCATGACGGCTAGGTCCAAGATTCTGCACCAGATTCTTAGTGAGCTTGCCGTCGAGATGTGCCATCCAAAAATACCACTTTCGGTACCACTCAAGGAAAGCATCCAGAACAAATTGAATAAAAGCGAGTGAATAGAAAAAGACCGACTTTACCCAACGAAATAGGGGTTAGAATCTGCTCGATGCGAGTGAGTGAAATTGGGGGAAATGGTCTGGTGGCGGAGAGACAGGGATTCGAACCCTGGGAACCCGCAAAGGCTCAACGGTTTTCGAGACCGCCCCATTCGACCACTCTGGCACCTCTCCGCAGGGGTGTTGTTGGTCCTTTTAAGTGGCGCGATAACTATGCGGCGAAGCGGTCCTGCGCAAGAGGGAATATTAGGATTGCCCGAATTAGATAATTGAAATAACTCTGTACTCAGATACTGACGGAGTGACGCCATGCAAAACACCAACACATCCAACATTGAACATTGGAATGAACGCATTGATCTGGCAGCGGCTTTCCGCTGGACTGCGCGCCTCGATATGCACGAGGCGGTTTCAAACCACTTCAGCTTGGCTGTTAACGAAGACGGCACGCAATTCCTGATGAACCCAAATCAGGCGCATTTTTCCCGCATTCGGGCATCTGACATGCTGTTGCTGGATGCCAATGATTCTGAAACGATGAATGCCCCGAATGCCCCTGATCCGACAGCTTGGGGCCTGCATGCTTCGATTCACAGGGCCTGTCCGCACGCGCGTTGCCTTATGCATGTCCATTCAATTTTTGCGACGGTTCTGGCAAGTCTAGCGGATTCCTCCATGCCGCCGATCGACCAGAATACAGCGACGTTTTTCAACCGTATGGCCATCGACAATGAATTCGGTGGTCTAGCGTTCGAGGAAGAGGGGAAGCGATGTGCGGCCGCGCTTGTCGATCCCAGCAAGAAGGTCTTGGTGATGGGTAACCACGGGGTTCTCGTTATTGGCGACAGCGTCGCTGACACCTTTAATAGGTTGTATTATTTCGAGCGCGCAGCCGAGACGTATATTCGTGCTTTGCAAACCGGTCAGAAACTACGAGTCCTATCGGATGAAATAGCCGAAAAGACGGCGCAGGAAGTCGAGGGATATCCTGAACAGGCAGACCGCCATTTTTCCGAACTAAAGGCGATTTTGGACGATGAAGGTGTTAATTACGCTGATTGATTAATCACGGGCGTTTGATGTTGACTTATCCTTGCAACTAAAGGATAACGCGCGCTTGTTGCAGGGAAGGATTCCTGTGGCGATTTATGCAATTGTCCCGAACGGGACACGCAGTCCGAGGTGCAGATGATCTGCAAAACGCCGCTGAAGCGGGACCACACGACGCGAATGATGAAGGAATGCGCGTATGTTCGCGGTTATAAAAACTGGTGGCAAGCAGTATAAAGTTGCTACAGGCGATATTTTTAAAGTTGAAAAACTGGCAGCCGACGCTGGTGAAACAGTTCAGTTCAACGAAGTCCTTATGCTGGGTGGCGACAACGTAACCGTTGGTTCTCCGGTCGTTGAGGGCGCTGGTGTTCAGGCCGAAGTTCTGGATCAGATGAAAGGCAAGAAGACAATTCACTTTGTGAAACGTCGTCGTAAGCACTCGTCCCAGCGCAAAAAAGGCCACCGTCAGCAACTGACAGTGATCAAGATTACAGACATTCTGGCTAAAGGCGCAGAAAAGTCCGGTATCAAAGCGGCTATCGGCGCCGGTTCGGTTAGCGCAGCAGTTGCTGCCGTTGCGAAACCTGCACCTAAGGCTGCTCCGAAGCCTAAAGCGGCTGCAAAGCCTGCGGCTAAACCAAAAGCTGCCCCTAAAGCTGCTGCTGGTGCGGACGATCTTAAAGTGCTTTCCGGCGTAGGCCCGGCACTTGAGAAGAAACTGCACGCTGAAGGTATCACAACTTTCGCTCAGATTGCTGGCTGGAACGATGCCGACGTGGAATCATTTGGCGAAAAGCTTTCGTTCAAAGGCCGCATCGAGCGCGAAGGCTGGATCGAACAGGCGAAAACACTCGTCGCAGACGCGAAATAAGGAGAGTACGACATGGCACATAAAAAAGCAGGCGGCTCAACCCGCAACGGTCGCGACTCCGCTGGACGTCGCTTAGGCATCAAAAAATACGGTGGCGAGCTGGTAATTTCCGGAAACATCATCTGTCGTCAGCGCGGTACTAAATGGTATCCGGGCACTGGCGTTGGAATGGGTAAAGATCACACGATCTTTGCAGTGCAAGAAGGCAACGTGTCCTTCAAAAAAGGCTTCAAGGGCCGCACATTCATTTCCGTTCTTCCGGTTGCAGAGGCCGCAGAATAACCGAACCCTCGGTATGAAAAAACTTATGAGGGGCTCGGTGGAAACACCGGGCCCTTTTTCTATTTACGGAGGCAACGATGGGTGTTG
>CALCGO010000111.1 GCA_937901055.1 uncultured Rhodobacterales bacterium | reverse complement strand
CGAAGCTGCCGCTTGGTGTGACCTGATCATGTTCACGATGCCGGATGAACTTCAGGCTGACACGTACAACAAATACGTCAAAGACAACATCCGTGAAGGTGCGGCCATGGCATTTGCCCACGGTCTTAACGTTCACTTTAACCTGATCGACCCAAAACCAGGCGTTGACGTGATCATGATGGCGCCAAAAGGCCCAGGTCACACAGTGCGCGGCGAGTTTGTCAAAGGCGGCGGCGTTCCTTGTCTTGTAGCTGTTGATACAGACGCAACTGGCAAAGCGATGGAAATCGGCCTTTCTTACTGCTCCGGTATTGGCGGCGGTCGCTCCGGCATCATCGAAACCAACTTCCGTCAGGAATGCGAAACAGACTTGTTCGGCGAACAAGCTGTTCTCTGTGGTGGCCTTGTTGAGCTGATCCGCATGGGGTTCGAAACACTGGTTGAGGCTGGATACGAACCAGAGATGGCATATTTTGAGTGCCTGCACGAAGTGAAACTGATCGTTGACCTGATTTATGAAGGCGGCATCGCCAACATGAACTACTCGATCTCGAACACTGCGGAATATGGTGAATATGTTTCCGGCCCTCGCATCCTTCCATACGAAGAAACAAAAGCCCGTATGAAAGATGTTCTAACGGACATTCAAAACGGCAAATTTGTTCGCGACTTCATGTTGGAAAATGCTGTTGGTCAGCCGTCGTTCAAAGCGACACGCCGTATCAACGACGAGCACCAGATCGAAAAAGTTGGCGAAACGCTTCGTGGCATGATGCCTTGGATTTCAGCTGGCCGTATGGTTGATAAAGAAAAGAACTAAGTTAACCGCTTACAATTACAGGTGGCCCGTCGGAACAAATTCGGCGGGCCATTTTCGTTTACGCTTGGCAAGCGTCCCTTTGACGTGGCATCCCTATAGCAACTGAAAAACGAGGCCAGCCATGAACCCAATCCACGCCCCCTTCCCGCTAAGCCGCTCGCGTCGTCTGCGCCGCACCCCATGGATGCGAAGCCTTGTGCAAGAAACCCAACTTAGTGTGTCTGATCTGATCTGGCCAATTTTTGTTCGTGATGGAGAGGGTGTTCGCGAACCGGTCGCCTCCCTTCCCGGCGTCGATCGACTTAGCATTGATCTGGCAGTCCAAGCAGCCGAAGAAGCCGCAACCCTTGGCATTCCGGTCATCGCGCTGTTCCCCTACACAGATGCGTCAAACAAAACACCCGACGCGTCCGAAGCTTGGAATCCTGACAATTTGGTTAACCGCGCTACGCGCGCGATCAAAGCTGCTGTTCCAGACATAGGGGTGATGTTGGATGTGGCGCTCGACCCATATAATTCAGACGGCCACGACGGTCTGGTCCGCGACGGAATAATCCTGAACGATGAAACGCTTGCGGCACTTGTGCAGCAAACACTGGCACAAGCAGATGCAGGCGCTGACATCCTCGGGCCAAGTGATATGATGGACGGACGCATCGGGATAATGCGGCAAGCGCTAGAGGCCAATGATTTCCCAGATGTAGCGATCATGAGCTATTCGGCTAAATACGCCAGTGCGTTCTATGGCCCGTTTCGTGATGCCGTCGGCGCACAAGGCGCTTTGAAGGGTGACAAGAAGACGTATCAGATGGATTTCGCCAATACGGATGAAGCCTTGCGCGAAGTTGCCAAAGACCTGTCTGAAGGGGCTGATATGGTTATGGTTAAGCCTGGAATGCCATATCTAGACATTTGCCAACGCGTGAAATCCGAGTTTGGCGTGCCCACATATGCTTATCAAGTTAGCGGCGAATACGCGATGATTTGCGCGGCTGGACAGAATGGCTGGATTGATCAGGACAAAGCCATGATCGAAAGCTTGGGCGCTTTCAAACGCGCGGGCTGCGACGGCGTACTAACCTATTTTGCCAATCGTGTGGCGCGTATGCTGCTGGACGAAGAATACTAGGTTCACCGGAACGAGCAGAATTCAGCCAGCTAAATTTGTTTTTCTGGCAACGAATCCACCTGCGTGTTAAATTTTCGTAACAGGCAGAAGCAGTTATAAAAAACAGGAGTATACCAATGACAAATTGGACCAGACGCGGGTTTATGGCGGCAACCGGTTTAACCGCCGCATGCAGCGCTACCGGGCTTTCAAAATCCATGAACCAAATTGATCGCGACATTGATATCGCACGTGCAGACTTATTTAGATCTGTTCCTGGAACCGAACAGTTAGCCAGCCAAGCCGCAGGTCTATTAATCATCCCTGAAATAACCGAGGCCGGTTTGTTTTTTGGTGGCTCTTATGGCGAAGGTGGCTTGTTGATCGGGGATGCAAAGGTCGACTATTTCTCGTTTTCCGCAGCATCCATTGGTCCACAAATCGGTGTGCAACGCTTTAGTCACGCCCTGTTCTTCATGACACAAGAAACCTTGGCGGGATTTCGAAATACCGATGGCTGGCAGCTGGGTGTCGATGCGGAATTCGTTTATAAAGACGATTATGGTTCGGTAGGCGTCTCTACCAATACCATTAACCTACCAGTCTATGCAGTGGTTTACGGACAATCCGGTGCGATTGTTGGCGCCACAATGCAGGGCGCCAAATATACGCGAATTGTCCGTTAATTCAGAAGTGGATAGCGCGCCCGTAAGCGTCCAAAACACTCTCGTGCATCATCTCTGACAAGGTTGGATGCGGGAAAACCGTGTGCATAAGGTCTTCTTCTGTGGTCTCCAACTGGCGGCCAACTACGTAACCCTGAATGAGTTCCGTTACCTCGGCACCTACCATATGCGCGCCTAACAGCTCGCCGGTTTTGGCATCAAAAATGGTTTTGACCATGCCTTCAGGTTCCCCCAAAGCAATTGCCTTGCCATTGCCCATAAAGGGGAAACGGCCAACCTTGATGTCGTATCCCAACTCTTTCGCTTTGGCTTCGGTGTACCCGACTGAGGCAACCTGCGGTTGGCAATAGGTACAACCCGCAATGCTTTCGGGTTTTACGGCGTGCACTTTCATGCCAGCAATCTTTTCGGCGACCATGACACCTTCGTGGCTGGCTTTATGCGCAAGCCATGGTGCACCGGCTATATCCCCGATGGCATAAAGGCCCGGTACTGCCGTTTCGCAATACTGATCGGTTACAACGTGGGTTCGATCAATCTTTACACCCAAAGCCTCAAGACCAAGCTTTTCGACATTTCCAACGATGCCTACCGCAGAAATAACGGTATCGAATTCCTGTTTGACAGTTTTCCCACCGGTTTCGATGTACGCCGTGACCTTACCTTTGGCACGGTCCAACTTCTTAACCATAGATTTCTCCATGATTTTCATACCCTGCTTAACAAACTGCTTCTTCGCCAACGCGGCGATTTCAGCATCTTCGGCAGGTAGGACACGATCCATCACTTCGACCACTGTAGTATCTGCCCCGAGTGTATTGAAGAAACTTGCGAATTCTATGCCGATAGCACCAGAGCCAACGACCAATAACTTCTTGGGCATATGCGGCGGGTTCAGCGCATGCTTATACGTCCAGACCATATCCCCATCAGCCTCAAGGCCGGGCAATTCGCGTGCGCGTGCGCCAGTGGCAACGATCACGTTTTTCGCCGTCAGCGCGTCAGTACCCTTGTCAGTTTTAACAGAAACTTTGCCAACGCCGGTAAGCGTCGCTTCGCCCATAATTACGGTTACTTTGTTCTTCTTCAGCAAATGGCCGACACCGCCGGACAGTTGCTTGGCAACTCCGCGTGAACGCTTCACAACAGCTGACAGGTCATACCCGAATTTATCAGCCGTTAGCCCGAATTCCTTCGCGCGTTCCATCAAGTGGAAAACCTCGGCAGAACGCAGCATGGCTTTGGTAGGGATACAACCCCAGTTTAGGCAAATACCGCCAAGGTGTTCCCGCTCTATCACAGCCGTCTTAAGCCCTAGTTGCGCAGCCCGAATTGCAGCAACATAACCGCCGGGACCAGCCCCGATTATAAGAACGTCGTATGAGGTATCAGCCATGATCTTCTCCGATTTCTGGAATTAGTCTACCATTAAACCATTTCTGGAATATAGACCACCCACAGAAAATGAGAAGCTATTTATCCATATTATCTACGGTGAATCGATACCCGCCTGCATCGAGGTAGGCGGCCTCTTTGCCCGTAGTTTCGCGCCCCAGCGCGCTGTTTCGGTAGGGAAACCGCCCGAAATCACGAATGACCTGCCGATGCGCACGGGCATGCAGCATATTTCCAGTTCCCGGCATGCGCGTGCAAAACGCGCGAACCGAGGCGTCCTGGTCCATCAAGGATTCCGAATGCATGAAAGGTAGATAGAAGAACTGTCGCATTGCGCCCTCTATTTGCATGTCGAAATTCCGCTCAAGCGCCTTCTTCGCAACACACAACGCCATCCGGTCTGATGCAAACGAGGCCCCGCCCCCGCGGAACATATTACGTGGAAATTGGTCCAGTAGAATAATCAGTGCAAGCGACGAACTCGCCTCAAGCTTCCAGCTTGAATATTTCCCATCGAGGGCATCTTGCCATGCATCTTTATAACGGGATCGGATTTTATCATCGAACTCGGCGGAGACTGCATACCAGCCCTCCATACCCACATCGGTCCAAAAATCGAGAATCTCTTCGGCCAGTTTGCTCATACCGGCGACTCCTTTTGATGCCATTTTTTGCATGTTTGCATAATTTCAAAATAATCCAAGTAAAAAATTTACTCGAAAGCTTCTTCTTCCTCCAAAGCCATTTCGATGGCGACCTCTTGCGCGACCTCAACCGCAATCGGCGATGCCTGTGGGAGAACAGTTGCATACGCCGATGTTTCGTCCACAGGTGTCGGTGCACGTTTAGTTGTACGATAGGCCGCGTAAACCGCGATTGCAGACATCAGAATAGCCAGAACCACGAAGAAACTGTTTGGGCCAAATCGCGTCATCGACCAACCAACAACCACCGCCATACCAATCGCGCCGACGCCATTGATAAAAATTAGACCGCCGGACGCCGAGGCCATATCATCCGGCTCCAGGTAATCGTTCGTATATGCAATAAGCAGCGAATACAGCGGGTTGGCGACTCCACCGATGGTAAAGGCAAGCGCGTATAGAACGATCTGACTCTCGGTAAACAGCGATCCGAATAGCACGGTTGCGCCTCCGAAAGCCGTAAGGATCATTATCAACTTCCGGCGGTCCATTTTGTCAGAGATCCACCCGATGGGATATTGCCACATCATGCCGCCAAAATAGATTAAGCCAATGAAAATCGAGATTTCCCGGACGCTCATACCAATCTCGGTGCCATAGACGGATGCCATGCCGAACAGGGCCGCAAAAATCCCGCCCAACAGGAATATCCCGA
>CALCGO010000110.1 GCA_937901055.1 uncultured Rhodobacterales bacterium | reverse complement strand
GGTATGGGGCCTATAGGGCTCTGGAGATTTGCTGGAAACTTCTACATCACATGCAGGACGGCTCTCGCGTAGTTTCATCACAATTTGGTTCCAAAGTATTTGGATAACTCGCTTAAAATATGCTTTCCTCCTGACTGTAAGACCTGTTAAATAATTGCAAACGGTTTGGCCCGACCGTCCCCATAAAAGATATTGGAGACATTTGATGATTCTGGTCGGCGGCGAAAATCTAATCGATTTCATTCAGGTTAAAAACGACGACGGCGGAGCGCCTCTTTACCGCGCGAATGTTGGTGGGTCGCCTTTCAACACGACCAAAGCATTGGCAAGGCAGGGTATGTCCGTTGGATACTTGACGCCCATCTCATCTGACACAATGGGCGATTTACTAGCAGACGACCTGAAAAAGGAAGGTGTCGAGTTATTAGCTCCGCGACGCACGGAACCGACGTCATTGGCGGTTGTGTCTTTGGTTTCCGGCTCACCGAGCTATCAATTCTATCGTGAAAACACGGCCGAACGTATCGTCACTCTGGATGGTTTGCGAGCGCAATTACCAAAAGGCGTTGCTACTGCTTTTCAACTTGGTTCGCTGGCGATTACACACGGCGGCGACGCCGACGCTTGGGCTGATTTTTACGTAGAGATGAAAACGGCTGGACTGTTTACATCGCTGGATCCCAACATTCGTCCGGCCTTCATTCATGATCGCGAAGGCTTTTTGAGCCGTCTAATGCGGCTTTTGCAAAATACGGATTTACTGAAGCTAAGTGACGAAGATCTGGAGTGGATATATCCGGGTGAGTCTTTGTTTACCGCTGCCGAGAAGCTGAAACAAAATTCGAGCGCAAATCTGGTCGTAGTGACGCTTGGGGCGGATGGCGCTTTTGCAATTTTCGGCAACAGAACTATCATCATAAAGCCGGCCCCTGTTGACGGGTTGGTAGACACAGTTGGTGCCGGAGATACATTTATGGCAACCCTGATCTCGTCCTTGTTCCAGACCGGCAGATTAAGTGCGGCTGCGCTGCAAGCTATGTCCGAAAGTGACGTTGAACTGTTGCTCAAGCGCTCCAGTTGCGCCGCCGCTTTGAACTGCGAGCACGCCGGTTGCAACCCACCAAACCTACGCGCTTTGGATGCGGCTTATCCCGTTAAGATGACATGATTGAAACTGAAGAGCGTTAAAGCCGCTCTTCAGTAGTTTTATCAAATAGGTGCAATGTATTATTGGCGGCACGGAAGTGTATTATATCGCCTGAAGACTGCACTGGCGGCTTTTCGAACTTGGCGATTATCTGGGTGCCATCTGTCGAGACCATGTGAACAAGTGCATATTCCCCCAGCTTTTCTACCAATTCGAGCCTAGCGGAAATCAGCGCCGAAGCCTCATCGCACTCTTCCATATGTTCAGGTCGAATGCCTACGATAACATCCCCCGAAATATGTGGTGCAATTTGTGCTGATTTGCCAGCAACAACCAATTGCCCACCTTCAGCATGAGCATTGAAGAAGTTCATTTTCGGACTGCCGATGAAGCCCGCAACAAATACACTTTTTGGTTCGTCGTAGAGCCCCATCGGGGATCCGACCTGTGCAATATACCCGCACGAATTTTCCGGTGGGCAACGCCAGCGAATTGCCATCGCCCGCGCGATGATACTACGACCAAAGCTACTGGTGTTGGACGAGCCTACCTCGGCGCTAGATATGACGGTTCAGTCCCAAATCATTGATCTGCTGCGAAAGTTGCAGGAAAAACACCGACTGGCGTATCTTTTTATCAGCCACGATCTAGCCGTCGTGCGGGCCTTGTCGCATAAGGTTCTGGTGATGAAAAACGGTGATATCGTCGAATCTGGTGAGGTTGCCGAAGTGTTTCAACACCCGCAAACGAATTACACGCGTGAACTGATGGCAGCAGCGTTCAGTCTAACTTCAGCCGCTGTACGAAGATAAAACACTGCGTTGCGCCGTGATTTCAAACTAACTGATTGCCTTACCGATAGAGTAGAGATTGGCCATCGGAGAACACGTGTACCTTGGACGAATTCGCACCAAGGTGGAGCTCTTTTCCCCTAAGATCATGAACAATCCCAGGGAGTTTGGCGATTACACCTTCCTTGTTACCATCCGGTTCAAAGTGAATTTGCGTAACTTCGCCCAAAAGTTCTGTGATCTTAACTTTTCCGGTGTAGACGGGATCACTATCTACAATAATTAAATCTTCGGGCCGCACACCAACATTGACCTGCATGTCCATGTCCCCGTCGATGGTTGAAACATCGGAGACCACACGCCCGCGATTGTCCAACGCGACGGTAGTTTGCTTACCGGTGCCAACAATTTTTCCCGGCCACAGATTCATTGCAGGTGATCCTATAAACTGGGCAACAAATTCGTTTTCGGGACGCTCATAAAGGTCCAGCGGTGTACCAACCTGCGCGATCCCCTTATTTGCAAGTACCACAATCCGATCGGCCAGAGTCATCGCTTCGACCTGGTCGTGCGTCACGTAAATCATTGTGCTGTTGGGCATGCTCTCCTTCAACTCGGCGATTTCGATCCTTGTGGCAACCCTGAGTGCTGCGTCAAGGTTGGAAAGCGGTTCGTCAAACAGGTATACTTTGGGGTCGCGTACGATCGAGCGCCCGATTGCAACCCTTTGCCGTTGCCCACCGGATAGTGCCTTCGGCAGGCGGTCGAGGTAGTCCTCAAGTTGCAAAATTCGTGCAGCTTTATCGATAGCCTCTTCGATTTCTTCTTTCGATTTCTTGGCAATTTTCAACGCAAAGGCCATGTTGTCGCGAACCGTCATATGCGGATAAAGCGCGTAAGACTGGAACACCATGGCGATGCCACGCTCCGAAGGGGGCACGTCGTTTACAACAGCACCGTCGATTTCAAGCGTGCCGGCGGTGATTTTTTCAAGACCCGCAACCATGCGCAACAGTGTTGACTTACCACAGCCCGAGGGGCCAACAAAAACGATCAACTCTCCGGTTTTTATATCAAGGTTGATATCCTTGAGGACCTCGACTTTGCCATAAGATTTGGCAACATCGGTCATTTTTAGATCAGCCATTTTGTACGCCTTTCGGATTGTTGTTCCTAATTGCCAAACAGGGTTGCCATGCGTCGAGTTTTACTACGCCTGTCGCGTCGGCCGGGGCCGAATTCAAGTCTTGCCCGACAGATGTCCAGATTCCATCTGGAATGCTTATTTGTGCTGGCTCATCGCCTAGGTTGAAGGCACAAAACACTGTTTGATTGTTCCAGTTTCGCGTAAAACTGAGGACGTTCCCGTCGACCTTCATCTTGGATTGATCGCCAAGTGCAAGTGCAGAATGCGCATGCCGAAACGCGATTGCGCGGCGATAGTGGTGTATTAATGCATCCGGATTGTTTTCCGACTTGGCGACGGAATGGTGCAGGTGCTCGCTAGGTACGGGTAGCCATGTGCGTTCCGCAGTCGAGAAACCGCCGTTTTGATTGGAATCCGTCCAGACCATGGGTGTGCGACATCCATCACGACCCTTGAACTCAGGCCAGAATTCTATGCCGTAGGGGTCTTGCAAATCGTCGAATTCTATATCCGCCTCTTCTAATCCCAACTCTTCACCCTGATAGACGCACACTGATCCGCGTAGGCACATCATCAACGTGTTAAACATCTTTTTCGCCGGATCCGAAAGATTCCATCGGCTGGTATGGCGGTTCACATCGTGGTTTGAGAACGCCCAGCAAGCCCAGCCGTCGGCAGCGACTTCGTCTAGTTTTGCGAACACATCCGAGATATATTCGGCCGTAGGCCTACCACCTGTGAGCATCTCGAAGGCGTAGCACATTTGCATCAAATCATCGCCGGCAGTGTATTCTCCCAGTATTTCCAGACCGCGGTGAGCATCGCCAACTTCGCCGAGCGCGGCTGCATTATACGGGTTCATGACGGCTCGTAGACGGCGAAGAAAATCAACCGTTTCAGGTTGGTTTTTGGATCTAGTATGCAATTGATGGTTATAAGGGTTAACAGCAGGTGCTATCCGATCATTGCGTTGTTCGAGTGGCAGGGCCGGATTGTCACGCAACAGTTTGTCAGCAAAGTAAAAGTTAATCGTGTCGAGCCGGAACCCGTTGACCCCACGCGCCAGCCAGAAATCCGCGACGTCGAGTAGCGCATCCTGAACGGCCATAGTGTGCAGATTCAGGTCAGGCTGCGAGGTAAGAAAATTGTGAAAATAGTACTGGCAACGACGCGCATCCCAGTGCCATGCCGAGCCCCCAAAAATGGACAGCCAGTTGTTTGGCGGTGTTCCATCAGGTTTTGCATCGGCCCAAACATACCAGTCGGCTTTGTCATTATCTGTGTTTGCCCGGCTTTCCTTAAACCACGGATGTTGATCGGAAGAGTGGCTAAACACCAAATCAATCATCACTTTCAGACCTAGCGAATGTGCAGTTTCAACCACCGCATCAAAATCCGCTAAGGTGCCGAACATGGGATCGACGTCGCGATAATCCGATACGTCATACCCAAAATCTGCCATGGGGGAGGTAAAGAATGGAGAAATCCAGATTGCGTCAACGCCTAAGGAAGCCACATATGGCAACCGCTGTACGATGCCAGCCAGATCCCCGACTCCGTCTCCATCGGCATCTTGAAAGCTGCGTGGATATATCTGGTATATTACCGCGCCACGCCACCAATCCTCAGCCGTTTGGAAGTCAGTTTTGGCGTTTACAGCTTGAAGTGCATTCATTTTAGTATTCATTCCTATTTTACCGAACCAGCCAGAAGGCCGCGAACGAGGTATTTTTGCATGCTAAAGAAAACGGCTAGTGGCACTGCGATTGATACAAATGCCGAGGTTGCGAGGATTTCCCAGTTACCGCCGCGCGTACCCAGCAATTCGACAATCTGTTTGGTCATCACCGTGGTATCGCCCGTTGAATCGATCAGGAATACCAACGCAACCAACAGGTCGTTCCAAGTCCACAGGAACTGAAAAATTGCAAATGATGCTAGCGCCGGAAAGCTCAATGGAAGGATAATCTTCACAAATATCTGAAAATCCGAAGCGCCATCGACGCGGGCATTCTCGATGATATCCTTTGGCAAGCCGACCATGTAGTTGCGAAGTAGGTAAATCGCTAACGGTAACCCGAAGCCGGTATGGGCCATCCAGACACCAAGGTATCCTTTTCCAATCCCAATCTCGTTATGGAATTTCAACAGTGGAATTAACGCGAGCTGTAAGGGGACAACCAACAGGCCGACAATTGCAGCGATCAGTAACGCACGCCCCGGAAAATCCATCCACGCCAGCGCATAGGCAGCAAACGCTGCCACTAGTATGGGAATGATGGTGGCGGGGATTGTCACGGTTAGGGTGTTGATAAACGCCGACATCATCCCCTCGCGATTGTCAGGGTCAAATAGAACATTCTTGTAATTATCCAGCGTAAATTCCGGCGGGGTGATTGCCGTTACAAATATCCGCTGCCCGCGTGTTCCAGAGAAGGGTTCAGTATTCGTCATCCGGTAATGCCCTTCAGTTGAAACTATGATGTTTCCACCTTTTGTCAGTTCACCAATTTCGCCAGCTACAAAGGCGCCAATCGCCCGCGAGGACACGCCGAAAACCGACACCGCAACCTCAACACCGGGTTCAAACAAGTCCCCTGCAATGACGTACAGGTCACCTTCCTGTACCTGTAGCTCGGGCGAGTCTGCGCGGATAATCAGGTTTTGCTCGGATGGAAAAGCTGCTTTCCACCAGCCGCTGGTTGCGATCTGGTCCGACGTTCTGAACGACGAAACCAGCAGCCCGACTGTGGGGAATAACCACAAGGCAACAAGCAGCGCTACTGAGATATTAACAGCCCAAGTGAGCCTTGATTTCGTTCCGGCTATATTGTCCATATCGGCCCCCTATCGCATTTCTTTGCGGGCGTTCCGCACATTCCAGACCAAAATCGGCGTGACCAGCAGCATAATGATCATTGCGCTGGCCGAGCCCACACCCCAGTCGTTGGCGCGGAACAATTTGTCGAACATATAGTTTGCCAACACTTGCGTGCCCCATTGCCCGTTCGTCATGGCGAAAACGATGTCGAAAACTTTAAGAACGACAATCGTGATGGTCGTCCAGACAACAACGACAGTGCCAGAAATCTGTGGCATTTTGATTTTGAAAAATAGTTGGAACGGATTAGCGCCATCAAGAATTGCGGCCTCAATCGTTTCTTCCGGAATACCGCGCAAGGCAGCCGACAGGATCACCATCGCAAATCCGGTTTGGATCCAAACCAGAACCGCCATAAGGAAGAAGTTGTTCCAGAATGGCGTGGTCAACCACGTCTGAGGGTCCTCGCCACCGAACCAGAGATAGAGCGCGTTCAATACGCCTATTTGTTCCTGATCTATCGGACGAGTGTCGTAAACCAATTTCCAGATAACGGCAGCGCCAACGAACGAAATCGCCATTGGCATAAAAATCAACGACTTGGCGATATTTCCCCACCTGATACGGTCTGTCAGCTGGGCGGCCAGCAGTCCAAAGGCTGTAGAAAGTGCAGGGACTACAATTAGCCATAGTATATTGTTCTGAAGGGCTTCCCAGAATTTGGGCTCGTTGAACATCTGACGGTAGTTGTCGAGGCCTACAAACTGGGAGCCGCCGCCAGGAATACGCTCGGTTAATGACAACCGCAGAGTCTCGAAGACCGGATAGGCCAGATAGAGCCCTAGCGCCAACAGTGAGGGTAAAAGAAATAACCACGGCCTGATCATACCGGCCCGATTGATGTTTCGCCCTGCGTTTGGCCCGCGGGCTGGAAACAAAACTTTGTCTAGAATTTGATTGGAAAAGTAAAAATACCCAACACAACCGCTAACGCCGACAACGATGGTAATAAGACCCTGTAACGCTGGATGCATGGTGCTCTCCCTGTCTCGAAATGGTTGTGTGGTGCGCTAAATTGGAACCCCGACCCAATTGGCCCTAGGGCCGGAGTTCCGCTTTTATTGCTACTTACTTCAATGCATCCCAAGATGATTGAATTTCAGTTGCAACATCTCCAGCAGCTTTGCCGCCTGCATAGTCAACCATACCAGTCCAGAACGAACCGGCGCCTACACCACCAGGCATCAGGTCGGAACCGTCAAACCGGAATGTGGTCGCGTTAAGTAGGATGTCGTTCATCTTACGCAGCGTTGGATCGCCGAATGTAGATGTATCGGCACCTTTATGCGGCGTTAGGAAGCCTTTACGTGCCATCCAGATTTCATGCGCGACTGGCGTTTGCAGATACTCGATCAGAGCATGTGCGCCGGGGCTGTCGTTAGTGATCGCCCAGACTGTACCAGCACCAAGAACAGGATTGCCCAGCTCTTTGCTTGCATAAGATGGGAAGTAGAAGAAATCCGCATCTTCGCCAACGACTGTTCCCTCGGGGAAGAACGCAGGGATGAAGCTGGCCTGACGGTGCATGTAGCACTGAGGCGGCGAGCTGAACATGCCCTTAGGGCTATCGCGGAAGTCAGTCGAAGCAACTGCGCCGGCACCGCCTGAAACGTAGTCATCATTCCGAGCAAACGCACCGAATTCTTCAATTGCTGCTACAACGCGTGGATCGTCAAACGGAATCTCGTTTGCTACCCATTGGTCGTAGACACTTGCTGGCTGTGTCCGCAGCATTAGGTCTTCGACCCAATCCGTCGCTGGCCAACCTGTAGCACCACCGGAACCTAGTCCGATACACCAAGGTGTGCCACCATCTGCAACGATCTGGTCTGTAAGTGCTTTCAGATCTTCCATAGATGTAGGCACTTCATACCCTGCATCTTCGAAGTTTTCTGGCACATACCAAACGAGCGATTTTACGTCGATCTTATAGAAGAACCCGAACAGTTCGTCATTGCCATCAGCGCCTGCGTAAGTCCCGAGGTCAACCCAAGACTGACCTGCAGCGTAATTATCGCGGATCCAGTCACCAGTTCCGTCAGCCAGAGGTGTTAAGAAACCGTCTCGCGCCATATCGGCTGCCAGACCGGGCTGCGGGAATACAGCGATATTCGGCGCCGATCCTGCTTCTGCGTCGACGCGAATTTGTTGCTCGAAGCTATCCGAGCCAACATAACGCACATCAGCGCCTGTCTGATTGGCAAATTCAGCGAGTACTGCCTCGGCGTT
>CALCGO010000109.1 GCA_937901055.1 uncultured Rhodobacterales bacterium | reverse complement strand
GGGTGATAGCGATGGCCTTGGAGGCGAAGCACACAGATGTTGTAGCGCTTGGGCCAGACCGGATCCTGCCGCGCGCACCTAAGGACCTTCGGGCGGCGCTGGGCGTCGAGAAAGTCACCGTCGTTGCTGACGTTGTTGGCGGGGCGTACTGGCCGCAGCTGATCGACATCCTTGAAAGGGGCGGACGCTACACTTGTTCAGGTGCAATCGCCGGGCCGATGGTAACGCTGGATTTGCGCACCTTCTATTTGCGCGACCTGACCTTTACCGGCTCGACCGTGATTCCGCCGCAAGTCTTTGCCGATGTTGTCGCCTATATTGAGAGGTGTGAGGTGAAGCCCTTACTTGCAGCAACCTATCCCCTGCATGAATTGCGTGAAGCCCAGCAGGTTTTCATCGACAAGAAGCACGTCGGCAACATCGTGGTGACACCATGAGCGCGTTGAACGCAGTTTTGGCGGCGGCCGAAGCACTGCACCGTGCTCACCCGGCGTTGAGCGGCTTCGGTCCCTGGCCCGATGATCTAGCCCGATCAGCGATGAACGCCCGTCACAAACCGGTGGCCGATCTGATCGGGGATTTTTCCCATACCGGGTCTGCGGAAACCCAACCACTTGTTGACGCGGTGCGTTCTGCCGCCGGGGCCGGACACTGGAAACGAACCTATACCGAAGAAGAGGTCGGTGCGGATTTCCGCGCACGCTATGGCTACTATGAGTTGTTCGGGCCGTCCGGCCATTTCCGCAGCAACGAATTGCGCGGCTATATCGGCTACTGGGGCGAAGGCCTCCATTACGACTGGCACCATCACCAGGCGGAAGAGCTCTATTTCGTTCTTGCCGGCGGCGCTGAGTTCCGCGCCGAGGGGCTTGAATACAGTTACCTGACACCTGGCGAAAGCCGGCTTCATTCGGCCTGGCAGCCGCATGCAATGGAAACCAAGGACGAACCTATCCTTGTCTATGTGCTCTGGCGCGGGTCGGGGATGGCGGATCTGCCGAAAATGGGGCGCGCGACGTGAAGATCACCCGCATCTCTGTTTACAAGACCGATCTGCCTTATGTTGGCGGAGCTTATGTTTGGGGCGCGGGTAATGCGATTAAGGTTGCGCGCGCTTCGGTTGTTGTGATTGACACAGATGCCGGAATTTCAGGTTGTGGCGAGTTCACGCCCTTTGGTGAAAACTACATGGTTGCGCATAGTGAAGGGGTCGAGGCGCTGGCACGTCTGGTGGCCGAAAAGCTGATCGGCGAAGATCCGAGGCAGGTCGCCCGGATCGAGGGGATCATGGACAAGACCGTGCAGGGCCACGGTTATGCCAAGGCACCGTTCGACGCGGCATGTTGGGATATTTTGGGCAAGTCCTGCGATCAGCCAGTCTGGATGCTGCTGGGTGGCAAACTGTCCGATGGTGCGCTGATGTACAGGGTCGCCCCGCAGAAAGCGACGGACGAGACGATTGCTGAAATGGAGGGTTGTCGCGCCCAGGGATATCGGCAGTTCCAGATCAAGGTCGGCGGTGACTGGGCCGCGGATATTGACCGCATCCGGGAAACGGTTCCATTGCTGAAAGCCGGCGAAAAGGCGATGGCTGACGCCAATCAGGGTTGGCGTGTCGACAATGCGATCCGGGTGGCGCAGGCGACCCGCGATCTCGACTTTATCCTGGAACAGCCTTGCCACACTTACGAAGAATGTCAGCAGGTGCGCCGCGTGGCCCGGCAACCCATGAAGCTGGACGAATGCGTGACCGGGATACAGGCCGCGCAACGGATCGTCGCCGACCGGGGCGCGGAAGTCTGTTGCCTGAAAACCTCTAATCTCGGCGGACTGTCCAAAGCGCGGCGGGTCCGTGACTATCTGGTCGACAACCGTATTCCCGTGGTCAGCGAAGACACTTGGGGTGGCGAGATCACCAGTGCCGTTGTCGCCCATTTCTCAGTGTCGACACCCGAGGAATACCTTCAGAACACCACCGACCTGATGAATTACAACACCCGTTCGACCGGTATCGGCGGGCCGGTGGCGCGAGACGGAAAACTCTATGCGACCGATACGCCCGGCCTTGGCGTTACGCCCGATTTTGAAAGTCTTGGCGCTCCCTTGGCAGTGTATGGAGCACCAGATGACTGAAACTTGCACTGCGACCAAGATAATCGACGATGCGCGCACCTGCGTGACCCGGTTCGATTTCGAACCGGGGGAAGAAACCGGCTGGCATCGGCATGGGTACGACTACGTGATTACCGCGATCACCGACTGCCACATGCGCCTGGAACTCCCCGGCGGCGAGATAAGCGAGACCACCGTTCCGGCAGGCCATGCCTATCGCCGCGAGCGCGGTGTTGAACATAACGTAATCAACCGGGGCGACAGGGCGATATCCTTTATTGAGGTCGAATT
>CALCGO010000108.1 GCA_937901055.1 uncultured Rhodobacterales bacterium | reverse complement strand
CCCGCCAAGGATGTTCAACAAATCCGACTGACCGTTGCCAGCCACACCGGCAATGCCCAATATTTCGCCAGCTTTCAGCTGCAACGAAACGTCTTTCAGTTTCTTCACACCCTGAAAATCGGTCACGCACAGGTTCTTGACCTCTAGAATGGTCTCGCCCGGGGCCGCGTCAGATTTATCAACCTCAAGCAACACGTGCCGCCCGACCATCAAATCCGCCAACTCCGAAGCCGAGGTTTCAGACGTCTTGACCGTCGCCGTCATCTTGCCGCGCCGCATAACGCTAACCGTATCCGTCACGGCCATAATCTCGCGCAGCTTGTGCGTAATCAGAACAATCGTTTTACCTTGCGACTTCAAATTTTCCAGAATACGGAAAAGGTGGTCGGCCTCCGCTGGTGTCAAAACACCCGTTGGCTCGTCCAAAATCAGGATGTCGGCCTCGCGGTACAGCGCTTTCAAAATTTCAACGCGCTGCTGGAACCCAACGGACAAATCACCGACGATCGCATCGGGGTCAACGTCAAGTTCGTATTCCGCCGCCAGCTCCATCAAAACCTTGCGGGCTTTGTTCAGCGATGGTCGCAGCAATGGGCCATCTTCGGCCCCCATAATAACATTTTCCAGAACGGTGAAGGGCTCAACAAGCATGAAATGCTGGTGCACCATCCCGATACCGGAGGCAATCGCAACGTGGCTGTCAGTGATATCGGTTGTTACACCGTCAATCTTGATCTCGCCTGCGTCTGCCTTATAAAATCCATAGAGGATAGACATCAGGGTCGATTTACCCGCGCCATTTTCCCCGACAATGCCATGAATCGCGCCTTTGGCAACGGTCATGTCGATGTCTTTATTGGCCTGAACGGGGCCAAAGCTCTTGCTCACACCAATCAGCTCGATCGCCGGAGCAACAGGGGCAGCCGTTACCGACTGCCCCTGCGTTTGTGTTTCCACGGTCACTCTGACTTACTCAACAGGGCAAGTGTTGTCGGACATGAAGTCGTAAACTACAACTTCACCGGAAATGATTTTTGCAGTTGCAGCAGCAACAGCAGCACGCATTTCGTCAGTCACAAGTGCGTCGTTATGCTCATCCAAGGACCAGCCAACACCATTGTTGGAAAGGTTCATGAAGTTGAAGCCGGCTGTGAATTCGCCGTTGTTCACATCGTTGAACGCATTGTAAACAGCTTCGTCAACGCGCTTAACCATCGAAGTTAGAACGCTACCCGGCTGCATGTAGTTCTGGTTTGAATCTACGCCAATGCCCAGATTGCCAGCGTCAGCCGCTGCCTGAAGAACACCACGGCCAGTACCACCAGCAGCAACGAAGATCACGTCAGCGCCTTGCTCGAACTGAGCCATCGCAAGTTCGCCACCTTTAACAGGGTCGTTCCATGCAGCGCCTGTTGTACCAACAGAGTTCTGCAAAATAACCGCATCGGCATTATCCGCGCGTGCACCCTGTGCATAACCACAGCCAAACTGGCTGATCAGTGGAATGTCCATGCCGCCGATGAAACCAACTGTACCGGTTTCGGAAGCCATGGATGCCAGCATACCAACAAGGTACGAACCTTCGTGCGCGCTGAACAGAACCGAACGAACGTTTGGCTGATCAACAACCATGTCGATGATTACGAAGCTTGTGTCAGGGAATTCCTGCGCAACCACGTCAAGTGCCGTACCGAAGCTGAAGCCAGCCATAACAACCGGGTTGTTGCCTTGCTGTGCGAAACGGCGGATCGCCTGTTCACGCTGCGCGTCGGACTGAAGTTCAAACTCGCGATATTCAATGCCTGTCTCGGCTTTGAATTTCTCGGCGCCCTCAAAGGAGCTTTCGTTGAACGATTTATCGAACTTACCGCCTAGATCGAAAATGATCGCCGGGTTTGCCTGTGCGAATGCTGTCGTTGCTGCTGTGGCCAAAGCCGCCGCACCGATTAGCGATTTGATGAGTTTCATTATTTTCTCCTTGTGGTCATCATACATTTAAAAATGCCCCGTCCGGCCGATGATCTACGCCATCAGCCAACACGAGACAGAAATACTTATGGGAAACAGTAAAGGGGCAGGCAGGTCAGGGGTCAACGGTTAATTCACGAATTATTCATGTTTCCGCGAGGTCAGCCGTGCTTACAGCGCGCAACCCATCACTAACCCATTGATTTTTTGACCATTTGGTCCAAAATAGTAGTTTTCGCGAATTGCCCGAACTTGATAACCGAACTGCTCATAAAGCGATTTTGCATGGGGATTCTCTTGAGAAACCTCCAGAAAAACCTCCTGAACACCCGCAGATTTCGCTGATTCATGCCCAGTTTGCATTAACTTTTTGGCGATACCTTGGCGGCGAACGGCAGGGTCAACGGCGATGGTTAGCAGCTCGGCCTCCGGTCCTGCAAAGCGGAAAACCGCGAAACCTGCTGCGTGTTCAAACAGTTTTACATTCGAGGATGTCAGCAAAGATTCGAATTCTTCGGCTGTCCAAGGTCGCGGTGCATAAGAAAAACTTGCGCTGTGAATCTTGGCCAGTTCAACCGCGTTCATGGCAAGATCGTTGGCGGCGGGTCCGACGGCAAAGCCGCATCTGCTGATCGTAAGTACAAGGGCGCGGGGGGCGTGCCGACCTCCTTACCCGCCGCACAAAACGCAATTTGTACCGGATCAATCGGCGCATCAGGGGCAGCAACCCCTTCCGCCATCGTCGGCTCGCCAACAGCAACACCGTCCTCGAATTCTTGCGAGAATACCATCCCGCGTCGCGCATCCCGCGCTATCGTGACACGACCCGAAGTACCAAAAGCCAACGCCTCGAAAACCGTGACTCCGACCGCCGGAACGTTAAGCGATAACGCCAACCCGCGCGCCGTTGAAACGGCAATCCGAACACCTGTGAAATTTCCCGGCCCAACGCCGACAGCAATCAAATCAAGATCACTCCAGCTTTTGCCAGCACTTTTCAGCACGTCTTCAAGCATGGGAATCAGGCGTTCAGCCTGCCCTTTTAGTAATGATTCCGTGCGGCTGCCCAGAATTTCATCCCCACAAACCAAAGCGACCGCGCAATGCGCGGCCGATGTATCGAAGGATAAAATCAGTTTAGGCGGCAATCGCACGCACCTCGACCACTTCAGGAATGTAGTGTTTCAGCAAGTTCTCGATCCCGCTTTTCAACGTCATAGTCGAAGACGGACAACCCGCACAAGCGCCCTGCATATGCAGATAAACAACACCTTTTTCGAACCCGTGGAACGTAATGTCGCCACCGTCCTGCGCCACAGCCGGGCGAACGCGTGTATCCAAAAGCTCTTTGATCTGCTTCACGATGCCCTCATCCGGCCCATCATGATCCGCATGGCCAACTGTGCCGCTTTCGTCTGCAATCACTGGCTGACCAGATTGGTAATGCTCCATAATCGCACCAAGAATTGCGGGCTTGATGTGCGACCAGTCAACATCGTCACGTTTGGTCACGGTCACGAAATCCGGCCCGAAGAAGACGCCAACAACACCCTCGGCTGTAAACACGCGCGTCGCGAGAGGCGAGGACGCCGCGGCAACCGCACTTGGGAAATCAGCCGTACCAGCGGACAAAACCGCCTGACCAGGCAAGAACTTCAACGTCGCAGGATTCGGAGTGGATTCGGTTTGGATAAACATAATTGGCCCTTTCAGAACTAGCCTTGTAAATGGCGTGTCTGACCAAAAAAGTCAAGTATGCTAGAATCTTTCTAAGTTGCGCTATTTCGCCCCTCTGCGTAGAACCTCGTTATGATTATACGCAAACCATTTTATTACATCCGCCACGGCCAAACTGACTGGAACGCCCAACAACGTTACCAAGGGCAAAAAGACATTCCGCTTAACGAAACAGGCATCACACAGGCGCACGCGGCCAAAGACCTGATGCGCGGATTGCCAATAACACACGTCTATAGCAGCACCTTGCAACGCGCCCGCGTCACAGCCGATATCGTTAACGAGGGGTTAAACCTGCCGATCACCGATATGGACGGCCTGCAAGAATGCAATTTCGGTGTGCTGGAAGGACATTTACGCCCTACCAACAGTATTTCGGAAAAGTGGCGAGACGGCGAGACACCGGACGAAGCCGAAACCTACATCGACTTCACCAACCGCGTGTTCAAAGCCTTCAACGAGGTCCTCGAAAACGAAGGTACGCCGTTGATCGTCGCCCACGGCGCTGTGTTCTGGCCTGTTCACGCACACATGCAACTCGGCCTTGCCAGTACTCTGCCCAACGCCCACCCCGTGCACCTGACCCCGCCAATATCGGGCCAAGAATGCTGGACGTTAACCGAAGTTTAGCAGACCCCGTTGTCCAAGTTGATCCGTATCATGGCGAAAACACCCGAGAAACGGTAAAATCCTGCCCATAACAATGGAAAGGACCGTTACGATGGAAAATGCATTCCCCGAATACGACCGCTCGGATAAATCTACGGGTTGTTGTTATCGTTTCAACCCAGAGGGCTGGGATGGGCAACATATCCGTTTCACCGAAAAGTTGTTCATGCGGGCCGAAACAAAAAGCCTTCTCCATATTCCTGTAAATATGGGATCTGTGTTCACCAAAGCCTTCGCCGCCATCGAAAAGGCAGACGGATTTGGAAAAGACGGGCAGATCGTCCTAAGCCGCGATCTGTCATCGTGGAAAGCCGAGCATCTGTTTGCGGTAACCAAAGACGTGCCGGATCACGAAATGTCCGCCTTGTCAGGCGACTTTCTGACCAAAGTGTTCGAGGGCCCGTTCAAGGATGCCGAGAAATGGTACGATGAGATGAACGCAACTGTGGCCGCTTCGGATCGTAAAGCGCAGGAGGTATATTACTTTTACACCACCTGCCCAAAATGTTCGAAAGCCTATGGCAAGAACTACGTGGTAGCTTTCGCCAAGCTGGAACCTGAAATTAACGCGGTCTGATTAGCTAACCGCGATAATCCGGTCTTTGGTCATACCGCCCGGCACAACCACGATTGGAACGGACATGTCCGCGGTTTGGCGCGCCACCAGTTCTGTTACCAACGGTCCCGGGCCTTCGCCCGTGGCCCCTGCACCCAATACCAAAATACCAACTTCGGGATCTTCGTCGATCTGGGCAAGAACCTCGGTTGCCTTTTCACCTTCGCGAATTACCAGCTCCGGCTCCATGTTTTCTTTGCTGACCATCCACCGGTGGAACACTTTGAAATGCTCCTCGATGCGTTCACGCGCCTCGGCGCGCATGGCCTCCCCGACACCAATCCAGTGCTGGAATTCTTCGGGTGCAACGATACCCAGAATGACTACAGCGCCACCGGTTTTCTTCGCACGAATAGCGGCAAAACGCATCGCATTCAGGAATTCGGGACTGTCGTCCATGACTACTAGAAATTTACGCAAAGCAATGGCTCCGTATTTGTTTGGTTGAGGCTATCATCGCCGATGTCAGCCACAGGCGCAACTGCGCACTTAGGGCTGCGTCACCGTGATCCGTGGGTGAACCTGACCGCTTGCAGGCCGAACCGGCAAACCGCGCCGCGCCCAACCTTTGTCTGTGCGTGACCCAGACATTCCGCCAACCACGTCAATTATCCCCGAGAACCCCAACTTCTCCAACTCGCCCGTAAGATAGTTGGAACGGTTCCCCGTGCGACAGGTAAACGCCAACGGAATATCAGGTGATTGAATTCGGATCGCGGTCAATTTGGTAAGGAAGTCTTTGCTTGTCATATCCAGCATCAGCGCCACATCCGGGACACCGGTTTCGGCCCATTCTTCAGGGCGGCGGATATCAATCAGGACGATCTCGCCAGCCAGCGCAGCTTCGCGCGCCACATCCGGCGTCATCTTGGTGATTTCAGCGTTGGCCGCAGTTCCGGCGAAAATCATCACGGCCAGAACTTGAAATAGGTTGAATATCTTTTGCATAAGTCTCTCCTGCATTACATTCGTTTTTTTGCATGTAATGCAGGAGAGCACAAGTAACGAGTGCGTCAGAACGTCTCTACCGACTGCGCACAAACCCGACAATATCGTAGGTCTTCGCCAATATAGGCTCAGCAATTGCGGCCGCCTTATCCGCGCCCTTTGCCAAAATCCGGTCAATCTCGGCCGGATCATCCATCAGTTCCGCCATACGGGTCGAAATCGGCGATAACTTATCAACCGCCAAATCCGCCAGTGCCGGTTTGAAACGGCCCCACTGCGCGCCCGCATATTCGCTTATCACAGCCTCGGAAGTTTGGTCCGAGAGGGCTGCGTAAATATCAACCAAGTTCCGCGCCTCTGGTCGACCTTTCAGGTCATCCAGATTATCCGGCAACGGTTCAGGGTCCGTCTTGGCCTTCTTCAGCTTCTTGGCAATCAGCTCGGCGGAATCCGTCATGTTGATGCGTTCCATATCGGAGGCACCGGATTTCGACATCTTCTTTGTCCCATCGCGCAGGTTCATCACCCGCTTGGCAGGGCCTTCGATAATCGGTTCGGGCTGCGGGAAAAAGTCCGGCACTTTGAAATCGTGATTGAACTTCGCCGCAATATCACGCGTCAACTCAACATGCTGCTTTTGGTCTTCGCCAACAGGCACGTGCGTTGCGTGATACGTCAGAATATCAGCCGCCATCAGCGATGGGTAAGCATAAAGCCCAAGCGAGACCTGCTCCGCGTTCGATCCAGCTTTATCCTTGAACTGCGTCATGCGGTTCATCCAGCCGACACGCGCCACACAGTTGAAAATCCAGCCAAGTTCTGCGTGGGCGGAAACCTGTGACTGGTTGAACAGGATGGATTGGTCAGGGTCGATGCCGGACGCGATATAGGCCGCAGCCAGTTCGCGTGTCGCGTGCTTCAATTCCGTTGGGTCTTGCCAGACAGTAATCGCGTGCATGTCGACAACGCAGTAGACGGTCTCGAACCCCTGTCCCTGCATATCTACAAACCGTTTGATGGCACCGAGGTAATTTCCAAGGGTCAATCCGCCCGAAGGCTTGATCCCGGAAAAGACGCGACGCGTGTGGACCGCTTCCGTCATGGCAATTATTCCTTTACATGGGTTAAACAAGTGGCGCTTTATCGCGCCCACGCCAACGCGCGTCAACCGGAGTATATGAATGTTCGATCCTAACGCCGACAAATCCCCCTTTAACGAACTGCCACCCGTGATAGTCGCACTGGCAGTTATAGTCGGCGGGATCGAGATTATGATGCAACTTTCCAGTCGTGGACTGATCGGCGGCGAGGCGGGCATAAGCTGGCGTGTTGAGGCCATTCGGTCCTTCGGGTTTTACGACTCTGTATTTGAATACATGCGCGAAACACGAACCTTCAACTGGGAAACCATGGGCCGGATGATCACCTATCCTTTCATGCACTTCGCCTTCACGCATGCGGCATTCGCCGTGGTCATGATCCTTGCGATCGGCAAAGCGGTTGCTGAAGTTTTCCATACGGTCTCGGTTCTGATCCTGGTGGTGACCTGTTCGGTAATCGGGGCAACGGCATACGGTTTGGTCGACGATTCACAGTATCCCTTGATCGGCACTTATCCCGCAGTTTACGGCCTGCTTGGTGCGTTCACATGGCTGTTATGGCTAAAGGCCAGCGCAACAGGGGAAAGCCGCCTGAAAGCCTTTCGCCTGATCGGAGTGCTGGCAGCCCTTCAACTTTTCTACCGCCTTGCCTTTGGTGGCGGGAACGACTGGGCGGCTGATCTGGCAGGCTTCGCCACAGGCTTCTTGTTGTCATTCGTTCTAGCACCCGACGGCCGCGCCCGCATCGCAGGCTGGGTCGAGACGTTAAGACGCCGTTAACCGCGTCTTAAACCTTGCTTGATCTCGGTGAGGGTCATCGCGCCCAGACCGATAATTAACGATGCGTAAACGGCCACCCCGGCAAAGATCAGCACAGCAAGCGCCCCATATCGTATGCCCGGTGTCACAAACAGGTCTTGCATCGGGATCGACAGCCCCCAAATCGCAGCACCCATCAACAGGCTGGCCGCAATGATCTTGGGCAAAACACGCCGCAACCGCTCGTCCATCCGGCCAGCAATTCCCATCGACCGCGTCCCACGCCACAGCAAAATCAGCATTACCCAACCCGCGACCGATGTACCAATCGCCGCGGCCAGATATCCGAACCAATAGGGTAGTCCCACAGCCAAAACCAGATTAACCACCATCGAAACCAGCGCAAACCGGAACGGCGTGCGCGTATCCTCGCGGGCGAAATAGATCGGTGACAGTACTTTGTGCAGCACAAACGAAGGCAACCCGAATCCGTAGATCGAGACCGCCAACGCCGTCGCATATGCATCAGCCAAATCAAACGCCCCGCGCTGGAACAGGACCGAGACAATCGGGAAAGGCACAACCACCAACGCGACCGCCGCTGGTAAAGTCAGCAACAACGTGAACTCCGCAGCGCGGTTAACGCTGTTCTGGCTGCCCGCCTCATCCCCCGCACGCAAACGTCGGGAAAGGTCCGGCAACAGCACCACACCAATGGCGATGCCAACCACGCCAAGCGGCAATTGGTACAACCGATCCGCATAATTCAACCACGCTATCGCCCCGTCGAAATAGGATGCAACCTGCCGCCCTACCAAAAGGTTAACCTGCACCACGCCTCCGGCAAGCGCTGCTGGCCCTGCGATAATCGCCAAGCGTTTCAACTCCGGCGTCATGCGCGGAATGCGCAGACGCAGCTTCATGCCAGCCCGCGCAGCCGCCCACCACAACATCAGCATTTGCCCGATCCCGGCGATCGGTACACCCAGAACGAGCGCCCAACCGATGTCGCGGTCGGTTTTATAGGCGATCCACATCGTGCCAATCAGGATGATGTTCAACAAAACCGGAGCCGCCGCCGCCGCCGCAAACCGACCAAGCGAGTTCAGCACACCGCTTAACAACGCCGCAATCGAGATGAACAAAATGTACGGGAACGTCACCTGCGCGAAATCAACCGTCAGATCAAAACGCGTATCGGCGGCGAACCCACTGGCCATCGCCAGAACCATCCACGGCATCAATAATTGCGCCGCAACGGTTAAAATTATCAGGATCGTGGCAAGCCCTGCCATCGCATCTTCGGCAAACCGCTTGGCGGCCTCGCCTCCCTCGACTTTCTTGGAAAACAAAGGGATGAAAGCAGTGTTGAACGCCCCCTCGCCAAAGAATCGACGGAACATGTTGGGCAAGGAAAAGGCAATCAAGAACGCCTCGGCCACGGGGCCGGATCCAAGGAATGCCGCAATCATAATATCGCGGGTAAAGCCGAGAACACGGCTGATCAACGTCCACCCGCCGACGGTAAAAAACCCCGACAGCAGGCGGATTTGACGACTCATTCAGTCGCCCCTTTTTGACCCTGTTCAATCGCGGCAGTCAGGCGTTTTTCAATCGTGCGCTGTTTGTCTTTTGAATGAATTTTAAGCCCGAACAAATCCTTAACGTAAAACGCATCGACGGCTTGTTCGCCGTAAGTCGCGATAATCGCAGATGAAATCGACACACCACAATCGGTCAATGTCCGTGCCAGATCGAACAACAGACCAGTGCGATCGCGCGTGTCTACCTCGATAATTGTAAAAATCTCGGAACCGTCATTGTCGAAGATCACGGATGTCGGCACGATGAAATCCCGCTCCCGTTTCTTGATCTTGTCTTTGGAACGCAGCGCATCGCGGGCAATCACCTCGCCCCGTAAAATCCGCAAAATCATTTTACGCAATCTTGAAAGCCGCGTTTTATCGTAGGGCTTGCCTTCGCTATCCTGAATCCAGAACACCGCCGTCGCCAGCCCGTCAGAACTGGTGTAGGTCCGCGCATCAACCACATTCGCGCCAGCCAGCGCCAAGGCACCGGCGAAACGCGAGAAAATTCCCGGGTGATCGGGCATCACAAAACAGGCCCGCGTCGCATCACGGGATTCGTCGGGGACAATATCGCTAACCGGCTCCCCTGCCTTGACGGTCCGCGCCAATTCCGCAAAAATCTTCTGGGTCTCGGTATCGAGGCCCAGCCAATATGGCCGATAATGGCGATCACATTCGGCAGCCGTTTCCGCCTCGGTCCATCCCTCCAACGATGCAACCAGCGCTTCTTGCGCCTCGGCCTCGCGTTTCGGGCCACTGTGGATTTGTTGACCGTTCATTAACATTTCGCGCGTCTGGCCGTACAAATCACGCAGCAGCATGGCTTTCCAGTTATTCCAGACCCCGGGCCCAACGCCGCGAATATCGCAAACCGTTAACGCCAACAGCAGTTTCAAGCGTGTGTTGCTTTGCACGACATTGGCGAAATCCCGCACTGTGCGCGGGTCCGACAGGTCACGTTTCTGTGCCACGTCAGACATTAAGAGATGGTTAAGAACCAACCATTCCACTGTTTCGCATTCCGCAGGTTCCAGCCCCAAACGAGGTGCGATCACTCGCGCCATTTTGGCCCCGACAATCTCGTGGGCTTCTGGCAGGCCCTTACCGATGTCATGGCACAGCAATGCTATATAAAGAACCTTGCGGTTCACCCCTTTTTTCAGGATGGAAGACGCCACCGGCAAATCTTCAACCAACTCTCCGTTCTCGATATTCGCGAGCGTTGAGATACACCGGATCGTATGTTCGTCCACCGTATAGTGGTGATACATATTGAACTGCATCATCGCGATGATACGTTCAAACTCCGGAATAAAAGCGCCCAGAACGCCCAGTTCGTTCATCCGCAACAAACCGCGTTCCGGGTTGCCGTGGTTCAACAGGATGTTCAGGAATATGCGCTGCGCTTCGGCGTTTTGCCGTAGATTTTCGTCGATAAGATCAAGATTCCGCGCGATCAGGCGCATCGCGTCCGGGTGGATCAGGATTTCGGAACGCAATGCCTCGTCAAACAAACGAAGGATATTCACAGGGTCGCTTAAAAATGCGTCTGGGTTGGAAATATCCAGCCGCCCATGCCTGATGTCATACCCTTTGGCGGCCTTTTCTTGACCGAAACTAAACACGTTCAAAATCTTGCGCCCGATGCTCGGGCTCTTTTTCACATGGCGCGCCTCTAGGGCGGTCAGGAAAATGCGGGTCAGGTTGCCAACGTGCGTTGCATGTCGGAAATAGACCTGCATGAAGTGTTCAACAGCGCGACGGCCTTCGGTGTCCTTGAAGCCCAGCGCGTGGGCGATCTCGACCTGCATATCAAACGTTAACTGTTCCACCGGACGATTTGCGATCAGATGCAGGTGGCAACGGATCGTCCACAAAAACGACTCCGCCTCGATAAAGGTTTTGTGTTCTTCAGGCGTAAACACACCGTGGACAACCAGTTCTTCGGTGTCTTTGGCGTGGTACAAATATTTGGCAATCCAGAACAACGTCTGCAAATCCCGCAACCCGCCTTTGCCTTCCTTGATGTTTGGCTCAACCATGTACCGCGAATTACCGTGGCGCTTATGTCTGGACGCGCGTTCTTCCAGCTTGGCTTCGACAAATTCGGGGCCGGTGTCCTTGAACAGCTCCTGCCAAAGACGGACCTCGAGGTCGACGGCGAGGGCTTCGTCACCAATGATATAACGATGCTCCAACAAGGCGGTGCGGATGGTGATATCCTCGCGGCCAAGGCGAATACAGTCGTCAACCGTGCGCACCGCATGGCCGACCTTCATACTCAAATCCCAAAGGGTATAGAGGATGCTCTCGATTACACTCTCGCCCCATGCAGTTTGCTTGTAGGGCGTCAGGAACAGCAGATCGACATCGGAAAACGGGGCCATTTCGGCGCGGCCATACCCACCCACTGCCATCACGGTAATATTCTCGCCCGAGGTCATCTTGGATTGTGGATGCAACCAGCGAGTCGCAACCTCGACCGCGAACTTAACGATCTCGTCGGTCAGATATGTATAGGCTCTGGTGGCTTTGGGGGCCTCATGCGGGGCGGCTTGCAAAGCGGTTGCGATCTTGTCCCGCCCATCGGCTGTTGCCTGTTTCAAAATGACGACAGCCCGCGCCCGAATATCGGCAGCGTCTGACGCATCCTGCATCGTTGCTTCCAGTTGCGCCCGAATATCGTCCGGATCCAACACATCAATGGGGGAGCCGATCAGCCCCCCCACTTTAATTTTCGCAATATCCAAAGCCATCAGTCTAGAATCCGAACCCGCCGAAGTTGCGTGGCGCAGGATCAATCACAACGGCTGTGCCTGTGTCCACTTTCAAGATAGCCAAACCACGTTCATTTCGACCATCAGCGCGGAACCGGAACACACCGTTCACGCCGATGAAGCCCGCCGGATTGGTCAGACGTTCAGCCGAGAAAGTATCCGTAGCCCCTTCAGTCGCGGCACTTCGGATCAACGCTCCGACCGCGGCAACCGCGTCATATGCAATCGCTGCAAGGTTATGCGGTTCTGCGCCATAAGCGTTCAAATACCGTTCATTGAACTGTGCCGTCAGCGCCGGATCAGGTACGGCAAACAGGCCGTCTTGCAGGCTAGGTTGCAACAACAAATCGGTGGAGCTATCCCAGCGGGTCAACCCAAGGAACTGCGTATTAAGCCGTGTAACACTTTCGGAACCAAGTGCCGCCGCGATAAATGGCAAACCACGGGTCGGGGTATCGGTGAACAACAACGCCTGCACACCAGCGCCTTTGATTGTATCGGCAATCTCTGGTGCGGCCTCGCTTAGACCTTCCATATTCAACGGGTACGAAGTTATCGCGGTCAGGCTGGCGCCGACATTTCGGGCCGCGTTTGTCGCTGCCGTCAGGCCTGCTTCACCCTCGACACCTTCGGGGTATACCACACCTACATTATACATACCGTTGCGAACCACATGCCCGTAAAGACGTGTGGCCACATCTTCAAACGTCACGCCCATGACATAAACGTTGTCACCCGCAATCGCGGCGTTATTCGAAAAGCTAAGAACGTTAACACCTTCAAGCCGCGCAACCGCCGCGACAGCACTTGTTGCACTACTGAAAAGTGGGCCGATTATGATTTGCGCGCCTTCAGTTATCGCACGCTCGGCCTCTGTTGCGGCCCGAACGGGGTCTGCACCGGTTTGATAAATCCGCAAGTCGATCACGGCACCCTGCAAGTCTCGCGTCGCCATATTCGCCGCGTTAACAAGGTTTTCCGCCAACTGGTCATTCGCCGCCTCGCCAGAGCCATATGGCACCATCATCGCCACGATAACCGGCTGCGTTGGATCCACTGTCGAGGTCGGCCCCGGCAACCCGACTTCACAGGCCGCGATAGTTAACGCTGTGATGCCCAGCAATACAGGGCGTAACAGGCGGGAAAAGGATAAACGGAATTTTAACATAGTGCCTCGCAAAATCAGGTGCGTCTGGATAGACTCGAACTAGCGCGCAAGGTTAAGGCGCGGGATGCCACAAGTAAACGGCAGCTTTGAACAAGGATTAGGGCAAATTGTCTAGTTTAACTCCATCACTTTCGGCGGGACTGTATCTGGTTTCGACACCAATCGGCACCGCATCCGACATTACACTGCGCGCGCTGGATATTCTGGCGAACGCCGATGTTCTGGCGGCAGAAGATACGCGGAATACGAGAAAATTGATGGATATTCATGGGGTTGCGTTGAACAAACGGCCGCTGATGCCATACCACGACCACAACGGACCTGCCCAACGTCCACGCATAATGGCGGCGATCAAGGCGGGCAAATCCGTGGCGTATGTATCGGATGCAGGCACACCGTTGATCGCCGATCCGGGGTATCGGCTGGCAGCGGATGCCATAAGCGAAGGTTTGCCGGTTACCTCTGCTCCAGGTGCGTCCGCCTTGCTGGCAGCCCTTGCCGTTGCAGGGTTGCCAACGGATCGATTCCTGTTTGCGGGCTTCCCGCCGGTGAAATCTGTCGCCAAGGGCAAGTTTCTGACGGAATTCGCAAACGTCCCCGCAACACTGGTATTTTACGAATCCCCCCGCCGCCTTGCCGATTGCCTGTTGGCGATGGAAGCGGCGTATGGTGGTGCTCGACGCGTTTCGGTTTGTCGGGAATTAACCAAAAAGTTCGAAGAGGTGCGTCGAGGAACGATATCCGAAATCGCCATACAATACGCCAGTGAATCTGCGCCCAAAGGCGAAGTTGTCATCGTGGTCGGCCCACCGCTTAACGAGGCCGCCTCGGAGCAAGATATCGACACAGCACTGCTTTCGGCGCTGAAGACCCAATCTGTTAAAGATGCCGCGAAAGAAGTGTCCCAGGCGTTGGATTTGCCCCGCAAACAGTTATACGCCCGCGCGTTGGAGCTGAAATGAAGGCAGGCAGCACGGCCTATCACAACGGTCT
>CALCGO010000107.1 GCA_937901055.1 uncultured Rhodobacterales bacterium | reverse complement strand
CTGTAACGCATTTTTTAATATATGCTCTGAGGCAAAAAATAAATTCATCAGAAAACATGTTTTTTGAGCTGAGCCTGAAGGCACAATATGTGTTAATCCTTTCTCATGCTTGCCGCATCGGAGAAGACCGCTCCACAATCCAATCCAAAAATATTTGACAATCGTAGCTCATGGGACCCTCGGGGCAGGTGACATAGATTGCCTGATCGGTGTGTTTTTTGAGGGGCAGTGAGTGTACCAAACGCCCGTCTTGCAGATAGGGAAATGCGAAAAGCTCTGACACTAGCGCATGTCCCATCCCATTCACGGCGAGTTCCAGGGCTGCGATGCTCTGATCCACATTGATGGCAGGGATTTGTCTGAGTGGCGCCAGGTTCTCCTGACGGAAAAATTGGTACCAATTGTCGGCTACACCGATGATCTCGATCAAAGGAGAGTCTCGCAAAGTTTCAAGGGTTTCACCTTTGGGTTGCAGGTTCGGGTGACAGACTGGGACTACAGGAGCACGCGCTAGCAGCGTTGCGTGCTGCCCTTGCCAATCCCCGTTCCCGAAACGAATTTCTATGTCAAGTTGGTTTGATTGGATCGCGCTAGCCCAAGTGCCCATATGCAATTGCACATTAACGCCCGGATATCGCGCCCGGAAATCAGGCAACTGTTTCAAAAGCCAGAGCTGAGCAAATGTCGGAAGGCAACGGATTCTCAATGGGCGCATCTGGCTGGTGCCGAAAACATCCCGCGTACCCAGCCTAAGGATTTCGAAAGCTTTGATGACCCAGGGCAGATAAAGCTCCCCCATTGTGGTCAATTCCATTGGCCGCTTTTTGCGCGAAAATAGCTGATAGCCCAAATGCTCTTCGAGTGACCGTAACTGATGGCTGACAGCAGCAGGTGTTAGTCCGAGTTCATCTGCGGCGTTGGAAAAGTTCCCGTTTCGTGAGGCTGCCTCAAATGCGCGAAGCCAAGGTAAAGGAGGTATGTCGTTCATGTAGCGCACCTGGATTTCAAAAATTTCCACGTATATATCAAAAAATTATTTGTTTACGAAGCGCCAGTTTTTCGTGCCAGAAACACAGTGAGAGTCATCAGAGAACGCCGTTGGAAAACTTTGACTATATTATCGTGGGGGCAGGCTCCGCTGGCTGTGTTCTAGCAGAGCGGCTAAGCGTATCTGGACGCTTTAAGGTACTAGTGCTTGAGGCTGGCGGGCGTGGCTGGTCGCCATGGATTGCCCTGCCGCTAGGCTATGGCAAGACGTTCTTTGATCCAAAGCTGAACTGGAAATACGAAACCGAACCAGAAGAGGCGCTGGCCGGCCGCGCTGGCTACTGGCCGCGCGGCAAGGTCGTGGGCGGTTCCGGGGCGATAAACGCACTTGTCTATGCCCGAGGGTTGCCGAGAGACTTTGATGACTGGGAAGCGGCAGGCGCGAATGGCTGGAACTGGGATACGGTACGCCGAACCTATGAAACGATGGAAACCCGGCTCGGGAAAAATGGCGAGCGCAAGGGCAGCGGGCCGCTACATGTGCAGGACGTGTCAGACCAGATCCATCCGGTTAACAGGTTCTTCTTTGCAGCGGCCGAGGAACTAGGGTTACCGCGTACTGAGAGCATCAACGGCCCCGACAACGAAGGCGCGACAGCCTACCAGATCAACACCAGCGGCGGTATGCGGATGCATTCGTCACGGGCTTTTCTGAAACCCGCACTGAAGCGGGCCAACGTTACTCTCATGACTGGGGTGCAGGCTGAGCGGATCATTTTTGAAGGCACACGGGCCGTTGCTATTCAGGTCATGTATGAGGGCAAGACACAAACGCTGCGTGCCGGTCGAGAGATCATCCTGTCTACGGGTTCGGTGACTTCTCCGCGGCTGCTGCAGCTTTCTGGAATCGGTCCAGTGGAGCTCCTGAAGTCGCACGGTATCACGCCGTTGATGGATGCGCCGCACGTGGGCGGAAATCTACAGGACCATCTGGGCATCAGCTATAATTTCCGCGCCACTAAGCCGACGCTGAATAATGTGCTTCAACCTTTGACGGGCAAGTTGCGTGTGGCGCTACAATACGTTCTGGCTCGACGCGGGCCACTGGCTCTGTCTGTGAATCAATGTGGTGGCTACTTTCGCTCTAGCCAAGACAAGGCGCAGCCAGACCAGCAGCTTTATTTTAACCCTGTTACCTACACTACAACCCCGAATGGTAAGCGCACGGTAGTTCAGCCCGACCCGTTCCCGGGGTTCATCATCGGCTTTCAGCCAACCCGCCCTACCAGCCGTGGCCGGATCGACATTAGTTCTTCCGACCCGTTTGCTGCGCCCCGTATCTGTCCCAATTCGCTGGCGACTGCAGAAGACCAAGAACAAGTCGTCGCGGGCGGCCGATTATGTCAACGCTTGATTTCAACCACCGCGCTGAATGAATTGGTGGCTTCAACGATGGACCCGGATGTGCGGGGCATGAACGATGACGAGATCCTCGCTGATTTTCGCGCACGCTGTGGCACCGTTTTCCACCCAGTTGGAACCTGCCGAATGGGGCAGACCGCGCAGGATTCTGTTGTCAGTCCCAGGCTGCAAGTCCATGGAATCCAAGGATTACGTGTCGTCGATGCCTCGGTATTTCCCAATTTGACCTCAGGTAATACCAATGCCCCAACTATGATGTTGGCGCATCGGGCCGCGGATCTTATTCTGGAGGACGCATGAGCACGCCTTATTCAATGTCTGGCGCTGTGCCAGTTGCGAAAGCCCTTGGTAAAGATGACACTGGGCCGCGTATTCGCCGGCTTGAGACATTCTGCACGCCGCTTGTCGGATTTGTGCGGGTCACCGCTGAAGATGGCACGATGGGTTGGGGGCAAGTTTCCACGTACAGTAGCGACCTGACCTGCGAGATCCTGCACAGACAGGTCGCGCCCTGGGCCTTAGGACGCGGTATGGACGCGTTGGAAGAGATGATCGCCGAGATACCACTACGCGAGCACAAATTCCCTGGTACCTATCTGCGTCGCGCCATGGCGGGTTTGGACACCGCGGTTTGGGACTGGCGCGGCAAGGCTGTGGAGAAGCCGGTAACTGAATTACTGGGTGGCTCAGCTGGTCCGCTACGGGCCTATGCATCTTCCATGCGACGCGACATCACGCCTGAGGACGAAGCCTTAAGGTTGCAAAGCCTGCGCGACGATTTCGGCTTTGACGCTTTTAAAGTGCGGGTTGGCGCGGAGTGCGGCCAGGACCGAGACGAGTGGGAAGGCCGCACCGAGGCGATTATTCCCGTAATCCGCAAGGCAATGGGTTCTGACGCGGCGCTGCTGGTGGATGGCAATTCCGGCTTTAGTCCAGCCCGCGCGGTGGAGATCGGGAGGATGTTGGAGGCAAACGGTTACGAACACTTCGAGGAACCTTGCCCATATTGGGAACTTGAGCAGACCGCCGAAGTCACTCGCGATCTGTCCATCGACGTAGCGGGTGGTGAGCAGGATTGGGATCTGCAGCAGTGGAAGCGAATAATCGCGATGCGCGCTGTGGATATTATCCAGCCCGATATCCTTTATCTAGGCGGCATGCTGCGCAGCATGCAAGTTGCGCGCATGGGTCACGCTTCTGGGCTTCCTTGCACGCCGCATGCGGCTAACCTATCGCTGGTCACACTTTTTACCATGCACCTGCTTCGCGCAGTGCCCAATCCGGGCCGCTATTTGGAATTCTCCATCGAAGGAGACGACTACTACCCGTGGCAACGCGAATTGTTTCGGAACGATCCTTTCACCATCACGAACGGCCAGGCAGTTGTGACCGATGCCCCGGGTTGGGGCGTCGAAATCTGCCCGGAATGGTTAGCCAAATCCAACTATAAATGCAGCGAGCACGCTTCATGAACTCCGAGTGGATGATTTTAAGCTATTCTCAAAACGGCACCTTGTCAGACCTGCCGCGCGACAATTGTCTTGGCCCCTTAAAAGTGTGCCACGATTTGAGTGTCACAGGAGGAAGAAGGGATGGCTTGGAAACG
>CALCGO010000106.1 GCA_937901055.1 uncultured Rhodobacterales bacterium | reverse complement strand
CGAATAAAAGCAACATGGTTGCGCCGGCAAGGTTTAAGAAAAAGGAAAGGACGTTCATGCGGAACCCCCGACAATATCGATTAGTTGCGTCAGCAGTTCCGGCGTTGCAGCGGTTAATACCCGCCCGTCGGAATGGATTGTCAGCGGCTTGCCCTGCCAGTCTGTCATCAAGCCACCGGCGGCCTCGATTAGCGCGACGATGGGCAGGTAATCATAGGGTTGCAGGTTGCAATCCACCACGGCATCAATGTGCCCCGCGGCGACCAGCGCATGGGGGTAGCAGTCATACGACATCCGCCGAGTTTTACCCGCCTTTAGCAACTTGGCGAAAACCGACGGGTACTGCGATACCATCGTTTCAGTTTCGTTAATGAACAGCGTCGCGGCGCTCAGCTCCGTCTGTGAGGACGCCGCAATCGGCATTCCGTTCATGCTGGCACCAACGCCCGCCTGACCGATGTAAACCTCGTCCAACGCCGGCATTCCAACGATGCCGAGCACCGGTTTGCCTTGATCAACCAGCCCCAACAACATCCCAAACAAGGGCATCCCGGAAATGAACGAACGAGTGCCGTCAATCGGGTCAACAACCCAGTAAGTCTCGGCATCCAGATTTTCGCCACCGAATTCCTCACCGAGAATTCCGAAATCCGGATAGGCCTCTGCCAGCGATTTACGGATCTGCGCCTCGACGTTCTTGTCGGCCACGGTGACGGGGCTTTCATCACCCTTCGTCTCGATTTCCAGCAACTGGCGGAAATAGGACATCGCGGTAACTGACGCCTCGTCCACAGTTTTCAACGCTAGGTCAGCAACCTGTTGATACGTATCCTGAAAGTTCATTTGCTGTCCTTGCTTTTGTTTGCGCCCGCTTGAGCCGCGACGATAATTTTCATACCCGCGGCCTTTGCGGCGGCTTTGAATTTGGTGGGGGGTGACGTGTCCGTCACCAGAACATCAATTGTCTCGGTGTCGGCGAAAACTATCGGGCCGTTTTGTCCAATTTTGCTTTGATCCGCGACGACGATGCTTGCGTTGGCCCGCGCTATATAGGCGCGTGCGAAGTCGGCTTCCGAAAGGTCGGTGGACATGAAGCCAGTGTCCGAATTGACCGCCGTGGCTGACAGGATCGCGAAGTCCGGGTTGAAGCCTTTGATGAAAGTCATGGCATCTGTTCCGTAGCTTCCACCATCGGTTTCCCGCAACTCTCCACCAGCAAAAAAGACCCGATTGTGGTTGTGCGCAGACAGCCGCTCCGCAACTTTGATGGAATTTGTGACCACGAACAGGTTCTTTCGAACCCGCAAGGCATCGGCAATAAACGTGGTGGAGGAAGAGTTGTCGACGAACATCGAAGCACCATCCTCGATCATGCCAGCCACGCTCTTCGCCATCGCACGCTTCGCCGTTCGATTGACTTCCATGCGCTCGCCGAAGGCGGGTTCCTCGTTGCGATTGGCCAGCAGAACACCGCCGTGAACCTTGATAACGACACCTTCCTTGGCGAGGTGCTTGATGTTGCGTCGAACGGTTTCCTCGGACACATTCAACAGGGTCGCAAGTTCTGCCGTGCGACACGAGCCACCGTTTTCGCGCAGAACTTCAAGGAGTTCATGCGCACGGTGTGACGAAAATATTTCGGAATTGCTGCTCAATTTGTGCCTGTTTTGTGGTTATTCGTGGAAAACCACAAATTTTCACCGATGTCGAGGTATTTTGAGGGGTAATGTGGATTTATTTGGTAAATAAATCGTTAACGGGGTTAGTTCGGGCAAAATCGTTCATTTGCATCGAATTTTAAGTAGGTAATTCTTGTAAGCAGCAGCTTATGTGATAAGTATGAGCCAGCGGAACATCCTGGCAGAAGCCGGATCGGGCACGGCCCCCCGCAATTTCTCAACTTCCGAATTTCAATGTCACAGCTTTGCTAGTGCGAGCATGAAGGGACGCCTTCATGATGGGGAAGTCGGAGAGCCTCTGTGGGGGAGGCTCTCCTGACTAAAACATGACCCGCACCATCCACAGCGTGATGGACGGGAAGCCAAGAAGTATGCCAACGCGGATGATGTCGGACAGCACGAACGGGGCCACGCCGCGATACGTTTGCGTGATCGGAATTTCCGGTGCGATGGAATGGATGATGAACAGGTTCATACCCACCGGAGGGGTTATCAGGCCCACTTCGACGACAATCAAAGCGATGATCCCAAACCAGATCGCAACCTCCTCGGGGGGGAGGCCAAAATCCAGCGACATGATGATCGGGAAGAAAATCGGGATGGTCAGCAAAATCATGGAAAGGGAATCCATGACACAGCCGAATATCAGGTACAAGACCAACATCGAAAGCATCACCAACATCGGCGCAAATCCTTGTTCACCAACCCATGTCGCCAACCCTTGCGGTGTTTGCGTGAACGCAAGGAACGAGTTGAACAGTTGTGCACCGAACACGATGAAAAAGATCATGCCCGTTGATGACGCGGTTGAAAGGATGGAATCGAGGAACCCGCGACGGTCCAGTCCACCAGACAGCACGCCGTAAAGACCGGTGCCAATTGCACCAACGGCGGCGCCTTCTGTCGGGGTGAAAACTCCGGCATAGATGCCGCCGATCACGGTTATGAATATCAAAGCGACAGGCCAGATTTTTATGAGGTTTTTGAACCGGTCCGGCATGGGCACGCGCGGTGCGCGGGTTGCGCTGTCGGGGTTGATCCAGACGTAGATCATGACGGTCAACATGTATCCCAAGGCGGCCAGAACGCCGGGTATCATCGCGGCCATGAACATCTTGACGATGTTTTGTTCGGCGATGATGGCGTAAATCACAAGGATGATTGATGGCGGAATAAGTATACCCAGCGTACCACCCGCTGCTAAAACGCCTGTCGATAACGCATCGGAAAACCCGTAGCGGCGTAGCTCAGGCAAAGCGACGTTGCCCATGGTGGAGGCTGTCGCCAATGATGATCCGCATACCGCGCCAAACCCTGCGCACGATCCGACGGCGGCGATTGCCATACCGCCTTTATAGTGTCCGAACCAGTCAGCAGCGGCGCGAAAAAGATTGCCAGACATGCCCGATTTGGTGGCGAAATGCCCCATCAGCAAGAACATCGGTACGATCGAAAGCGAATAGCTGGCGAATGTGTCGTAGGTCAGGGATTTCAACTGTGCCAAAACCGCGTTGGGTGATCCAAGCACAATCCATGTGCCGGTAAACCCCGTAATTGCCATGGAAACGCCAATCGGGATGCGCAGGAAAATTGCCACTAACATGACCGCGAACGCAATGATTGAAAGCTCTAGTCCGGTCATACGATGGGCCCTTCCTGTCCACGGATCGTCCAGTTAACGGCACGCCAAACGGTATAAATGCACACCACGGCAAAGAACGCAGCCCCGATCATCGATAAGGCGTATCCGTACCAGACCGGCATACGCAGGATAAACGTCGTTTCGGTGTAATAGGGTTTGTCCCCCAACATCAAAAGCGCACGAAGGGTTTCGGACCCCATCGGCAAGCGCTCCCCCAAGCCCAGCCACATGCGCCACGCGATGACACATGCCGCGATGGCCATTGCCGTATCGCCCGCTATGCCCAAACCCGCCCGCACGCGTGGCGGGAACGTGTCGACCAACACATCGACGGTGACCTGACCACGGTTGATCTGGCTCCATGGCAGAAAACTGAAGACGGCAACTGCGCAAGT
>CALCGO010000105.1 GCA_937901055.1 uncultured Rhodobacterales bacterium | reverse complement strand
CACGCAAGACCTGCCGAGCGTGCCATAACGCCGTTAAGGCCCCAATCAAATACGTCCTGTTTGGTGACGACAGCGATGTTAACGTTACGTTGCTTGAAAATGCGGTTTTCGGTTAACAAGCCTTCGAAATCTTTCAAGAACGGCTCGAATTGTTCGGTCCATGTCTGGATGTCGGCGATCAGCTTTTCAGGCAAATCCTGATGCACACCACCTGGCCGGAAGTAGTTCGCGTGCAAACGTGCACCGCAAGCCCGTTCATAGAAAATCATCAGGCTTTCGCGTTGGTCAAACCCCCATAGGTTTGGCGTTAGCGCACCAACGTCTAACGCTTGCGAGCCGACATTCATCAAATGGTTCGCGATCCGACCAATTTCGGAATACAGAACACGGATAAGGCTCGCACGACGCGGCACTTCAACGCCTGTCAGTTTTTCAATAGCCAAACACCAAGCGTGTTCTTGGTTCATCGGGGCAACATAATCCAACCGATCAAAATACGGTAGATTTTGCAGATACGTCCGGCTTTCCATTAGCTTTTCGGTGCCGCGGTGCAGCAGGCCAATATGCGGGTCAGCGCGCTCAACGATCTCGCCATCAAGCTCCAATACCATACGCAAAACGCCGTGCGCCGCAGGGTGCTGCGGGCCGAAATTGATGGAGAAGTTGCGAACTTTTTCGTCCATGCCTACCGTGCTGCCGTTTGATCCGTCCATGTCTTAGGCGTCCTTCTTCTCGTCACCCGGCAGGATGTATTCAGCACCCTCCCACGGAGACATGAAATCGAATTGGCGGTATTCCTGTGTCAACTTCACAGGCTCGTAGATGCAGCGTTTTTCGACTTCGTCGTAACGCATTTCAACATAACCAGTTGTTGGGAAATCTTTACGCAAAGGATGTCCCTCAAACCCGTAGTCCGTCAGAAGGCGGCGCAAATCCGGGTGGTTGGCAAACAGGATGCCGTACATATCGAAGGCTTCACGTTCAAACCAGTTGGCACATGCGTGGATCGAGGTGATCGATTCCACTTGCTCGTTTTCCTCGATCATTACCTTCACGCGGATGCGTTGATTAACGACCAGGGACAGGAAATGGTAAACAACTTCGAAACGTTTTTCACGGCCCGGGTAGTCAACGGCCGTAATATCTACAAGCGTTGTGAACTGGCAGGCAGAGTTGCCTTTTAAGAATTCAACGAAATCTA
>CALCGO010000104.1 GCA_937901055.1 uncultured Rhodobacterales bacterium | reverse complement strand
GAACTGATCTTGGACGACCGCAACAAGATGGTCTTGCTAGACGAAATCAACATCGCAATCCGCTACGACTACGTGGATGTTAACGAGGTAGTACGCTTCCTAAAAGAAGAAAAACCCCCGATGACGCATGTCGTTTTGACTGGCCGAAACGCGAAGCCGGAACTGCTTGAAATCGCGGATTTGGCTACCGAGATGGAGCTGTTGGCGCATCCGTTTAGGTCAGGCGTTAAGGCGCAAAGGGGTGTGGAGTTTTAGGCAAAAAATACAACCCTTCAACCACGTTGGTTTTCCAAATATTCGTCTAATCGAAGGTAAGCTTCAGTGATCTTTTTCTGAGTATGTTGATAGACGGAGTCGTCTCCGCTATTCCTTGCGACTTCAAGGAGGTCCTTTAAGTTTTCGATGCGTTTCTGATGCATTTTGATTTGATGTTCAGCTGGCGATATATCAGATTGTTCGGTTTGGAAAAAATCACCCGACTTCTGTCTTAGTGTGTCGATCTGCGTCTGGAGATTTTCTCGCACGCTATCATCTTCGATAAGATTAATTTTTTCGTCTCTTGTCGCTTGATCGATTAGTGTTTCTTCTTCCGTTTCTAGCAGTACACGTCTTTCAGACTCAAGCTTAGTTCTAGCGATAATAAGCGCGTGTTCAGCTACTATCTCTAGCTTTTTCTTATGATCAATGGGGCTTTGCGCCAGCTTCGCACCGAAGAATGATATCCACGGTGCCGCCCAAGCTAGAAATAAACCGAGCCCTATGGGCATTACAAAAAGGGTCCAAATAGAAGTATTTGCATCAAAAAAGGAAAACCGATTCTCTGCGAGTGCACCCGAGAATATCACAAAGAAAATTGGCTTCCAATTTATAGAGCAAAAAACGAGCGCGATCGAGCCGATTATGGGGCTACGTATTCGGGAGTTCATCGCAGTGAAAACCTCTTTGAATATGTCCATTTGGGAATAGCCTTGATTTGATTGAATCTTGACATAATTGCATAACCCTTTCATCATTTCAATCGTAGGGTGCGTGGGGGCACCCACCCTTCGCATCGCAAAATTCAGAAATGCAATCGCGTATGCAACCACATTTCACCACCAATCGCCTAAAAATGACATCCAAAATTGTACATACGCGTTGTGTACGGATTGTGTACGTGTTGTGTACATGTGATTCCGGCGGAAATCTGTCGCAAACAGACTTGCGCCGCGCCGCTTCGCCCCCTATGAATCAATCCATAGACGGTGCCCTTCGGGGCTGAAAGCGCGTCTGGTGAAGGTCGACCCAAATAGGGGGCCAAAGCCGGAACTGTCAGGTGCCTGAAAGGGCGACATTAAGCGTTTTCTTCCATGGTGGACCGATGAAACCGGAAGGAAAAACACAATGCGAATTCTTATAGCTCTAGCAACAATCACGGCAACTCCAGTCATGGCGCACACATCTGGAGCGTTGCACGTACCCCACGTTTCGTGGTTGGTAATCGTTGGTGCAGGCGTGCTGGCACTGGCCGCTTACAACGCCGTAAAGCGCTGAAATAATGGTTAAATATGGTGTTATGGTCTGCGGGCATGGGTCCCGCAGCCAAGCCGCCGTCGACGAGTTCGCGCAGGTTGCCGAAGGCCTGAAACCCCATTTCCCGGATTGGGATGTGGACTACGGGTATCTCGAATTTGCCAACCCTGTGATGCGGGACGGATTGGACAATCTGCGTAATGCAGGTTGCGATCATATCCTCGCCGTGCCCGGTATGTTGTTTGCGGCAATGCACGCCAAGAACGACATCCCGACGGTGCTGAACACCTATGCCGCCAGGCATGGAATCACCGTGGAATACGGGCGCGAATTGGGCGTGGATTCCAAGATGTTGTCTGCTGCATCAGATCGCATTCAAGCTGCTGTAAACAAAGCGAATTCCGATCACGGCGAAGTGCCAATGCACGAAACTTGCCTTGTCGTAATAGGTCGCGGCGCATCTGACCCTGACGCGAATGGCAACGTCTCCAAAGTCGCGCGTTTGTTGCAAGAAGGCATGGGTTTTGGCTGGACAGAAGTTGGTTATTCTGGCGTTACTTTCCCGTTGGTCGAACCCTGCCTCGACCACGTGGCGAAGCTGGGTTACCAACGCGTCATCGTCTTCCCGTACTTCTTGTTCGCAGGCGTGCTGATCGACCGTATTTATGGTTTCACCGACGAAGCTTCAGCGAAATATACCGACATTGATTTTATCAAAGCGGGTTACCTGCACGACCACCCCAAAGTGATCGAAACCTTCGCTGAACGTGTGCGCGAAATCCTTAACGGTTCCAACAATATGAACTGTGGTATGTGTAAGTACCGCGAACAAATATTGGGCTTTGAAGCCGAGCAAGGCATGGCACAAG
>CALCGO010000103.1 GCA_937901055.1 uncultured Rhodobacterales bacterium | reverse complement strand
GAGTGCCGGCCTGTCACGCCGGAGGTCGCGGGTTCGAGCCCCGTCAACCGCGCCACCTTTCCCTAAAAGATTGTAGCGATTTCATATTTCGTGTGATAGCGTACGGATTATGCTATATAATTCTGAAGGAAATCCTATGTTTAAAAAATCTGTTCTAGCCGCTGTGGCGCTTGTCCTCGCGCCGCTTGGTGTCAACGCGCAGGCTTTGGTTGATGCATCCGACGTCGATATCATTGCCGCCCTGGTTCAGGACGAAGGCTATCGCGCAGTCACCGGCATCGACGCTGTCGGTGATCCGATGATTACATCTTCGGCCAACGGGTATGATTTTGATATTTTCTTCTACGGTTGCACCGATGGTGAAAACTGCCGCGATGTGCAGTTCAGCGTTACGTTTGATGTCGAAGACGGGATGTCCCTAACACGTGCGCAGGACTTCAATTTGGAGAAGCGGTGGGTAAAGGTTTACCTCGACGACGAAAGTGATCCTCGCGTTGAAATGGACGTAAATCTTTACGGTGGTGTTTCTGCGACGAACTTTAAAGACACGCTTGATTGGTGGGTTATAATGATGAACGACTTCATCGAGTACATCGACTTTTAAGGTGAGCAAAAGTAGACGCGAATGGGCGCGGTTTTTGACCGCGCCTTTTATTTGCGAAGCTTCGTAAGAATATAGTCCAGCGAGATTGGGCCAGCACCCTTGATCACCAATACCAGCAGCAAAAACACCCACAGCAAGCGTTGATCCATGATCAATCCATATGGCAGGCGGTCGAACATTGCCCCGATCGTCGTGGCGTCTGCGTTGTGGCCAGTGATATCAACAACACTCATCATCCCGATAAACCCTATCATCCCAAGGCTGGCAAGGCGGGTGAACAGCCCAAGTGCTATCATCGCTGGCAGTAAGAATTCTGCATAAGTTCCAAGCAGAACGATTAGCGTGTCAAGGCTGGACATAAGGCTTTCATCGTACCCCAAGCCTTCGATTTTTTTTGGGAAGATTTGTGCATATGCGCCAAAAGACGGCGAGATGATGCTATCTCCGATTTTGGTTTTACCGGATGTCCAAAAGAACAACAGTGTTACCGATGTGAAGGAAAGCCGTGCCGCTGTGGTCAAGAACCAAGGGCCAAAAAGTTTGGAGATGGTCGCGAAAAAACGGTCGTGAAAGTTAAGCATAAATTGCATTATGTATCCTCGTGGTTAATATCTGTAATTAAGCCTGACGAAAGCAACTCGGTTAGGTTTCCAGCCAGATCGAAATCCGCTTGAACCCCTTTAGCTTTACCCATGGCGACACCTAACGGGTCCGCCACTAGGGATTCGACGAACGTTGCTGTGCCGGCGGTCGGGTTTTGCATTATCACCTCGTCACCCGGGCGCGACACCATTGAAATTTCACGAGCTTCGCCAATGGGGGATTTATCGCCAGTGCTGTTATATCGCCAGATGGAAAACACTGGATAACGGGAGCGGATAATGCGTACGGATGGATGTAATACGATGCGTGCATCATAGAGCCTATTGCCATCGAGGTGCGCCAGCTTTTCTGGCGCGCAGGGGGCTGCATCCGCTGCATGATAGGCTTGACGCCGCGCCAACTCCACACGCGCAACATCGGGTAGATATCCTAGATGGGACGCCGGTGGAAACTTTGTTAGAAAGTT
>CALCGO010000102.1 GCA_937901055.1 uncultured Rhodobacterales bacterium | reverse complement strand
ACCAGCCTTGCGTTCAGCGCCCAGATCAACGTAGGGCGCGTCGCCGTCTTCACGGTCGAACACTTCGGCCAACAACGCCGATTGGCCCAGATGTCCTTGCGTTTTGCCGACCAAAATCAGCGTGTCACCGTCCTTCGGTGCAATGCGGATAATCTCGTCCAACGAATGCATAATCCCCACCGCCCCAATCGTAGGGGTTGGCAAAATTCCGGAACCGTCGGTTTCATTGTAAAGGCTAACGTTGCCTGACACGATTGGCATATCCAGTGCAGACACCGCTTCACCGATGCCTTTGATACAACCCACGAACTGCCCCATGATTTCGGGTTTTTCGGGGTTACCGAAGTTCATATTATCCGTCGTAGCCAAGGGCGTCGCACCCGTGGCGCAAAGGTTACGATAGGCTTCGGCCACAGCTTGCTTGCCGCCCTCAAATGGGTTGGCTTTGCAGTAACGCGGTGTCACATCGGACGTAAACGCCAAAGCCTTGGGCGTGCCGTGCACGCGAACAACACCCGCATCAGACCCCGGGCGCACCACTGTATCCGCACCAACCATGTGGTCATACTGCTGCCAAACCCACGCCCGCGAGGAATAGTTCGCAGACCCCATGATCGTCAGCAAAGCCTCGGTAACATCTACGTCGGGCACATTAGCAAGCTTCGAGGCCGCTGGTGTTTCAACCCAAGGGCGGTCGGATTCCGGTGCCTCGCCTGACAGCGCTTTCAGCGGCAATTCTGCCATTAGCTCGCCATTAAGACGGATAAGGAATTTGTCCTCGGCAATCGTCTTGCCGACAATCGCGAAATCGAGATCCCATTTGTCGAACACAGCTTGCGCTTCAGCTTCCTTCTCGGGGTTCAGCACCATCAACATGCGTTCCTGACTTTCCGAAAGCATCATCTCGTAAGCCGTCATATTCTCCTCGCGTACCGGAACCTTCTCAAGGTCCAACGCCACGCCAAGGCCACCTTTGTCACCCATTTCAACGGCAGAACAGGTCAAACCAGCCGCACCCATATCTTGGATCGAGATCACGGCGCCGGTCTGCATCAGCTCCAGCGTTGCTTCCATCAAGCGTTTCTCGGTGAACGGATCACCCACCTGAACAGTAGGGCGTTTTTCCTCGATGGTGTCATCAAATTCGGCCGAAGCCATCGTCGCCCCGCCGACACCGTCACGGCCTGTTTTTGCGCCTAGATACACCACTGGCATCCCGATGCCCGAAGCTGCGGAATAAAAGATTTCCGATGTATTCGCGATGCCTGCCGCAAAAGCGTTAACCAGACAGTTACCATTGTAGGCCTTGTGAAACCGCACTTCGCCGCCAACGGTCGGTACGCCGAAACAGTTACCATATCCACCGATCCCCTCAACCACGCCGTTAA
>CALCGO010000101.1 GCA_937901055.1 uncultured Rhodobacterales bacterium | reverse complement strand
AGTCGAATTAGAAACATTAAAACGCTCAACTGATCATCAATTAGAACGAACTGTCTGACATCAGACACCCAATGGGGACAATTACTAGATTAACTAAGCAAATAGGATGTCAATTCGGCTGTCGCATTATCTCTGTACCTCTAACATAAATCGCTCTCGTATCATTATCGGGTTCATATCAATAACTGGAACGTCAACATTGCCTGACTCACATTTACTGACAATTACGGTCATTTCTTTTGCAGTAATTGCCGCTTCAAGTGCACTGGCCGTTTTGGTTGCGTCACATTCGACGACATTTCCACATCCGCATGCGCGAGCGACGGCAGCTAACGATGTTTTTTGGCCTGCATAGGTTGGTTGATCACCCGTGGACCCATAACTTCCATTGTCAATAATCAGCAGAATGAAATTGTCCCGATCGTTGTTTGCGATCGTGGCTAAGGTCGCCATGTTCGTAAGAATTGAGCCATCACCATCAATTGCTATCACTGATTTTTCCTGAACTAACGCAACGCCAAATCCGATCGACGAACTTAGTCCCATAGTCCCAAGCATGTAAAAATTACTCGGTTGGTCATCCATAGCGAATAGTTCTTGTGACGGTGCGCCGATATTGCAGATAACAAGTTGGTCGGTAATGACAGGAATGAGTGATTTCAATATATCGTTTCTAATCATTTTGCAGTCCTCCAGAAATTTGCATCGGTCAGAATGGCGGTCGGTTTTTTGCACATCTGAGTATGTTTGAGTATCCCGTCGAACTCTTCAATCTGACTGGCGTGATGAAAGTGATAGGTCGGTATGGATAACTGTTCGAGCAATGCTTTGGTATGCAGCGCCATCTCTACCTGACAAGCAACTTTCTCGCCCACTTCACCACGATAGCTGATGAGCATCGGCAACGGAATTTGGTAAAACTGGATCAAAGTTGCCAACGTGTTGATGACTACCCCGATAGCGGTGTTTTGCATGACGATACACGGGCGCATCCCACCCAAATATGCACCTGCGCACAAGCCCATTCCCTCGTCTTCTTTGTTGGAAGGCACATGCAGGATTTGATTCTGCTGCTCTAGAACCTCGATTACGCCTGCTAATTGCTTACAGGGGACCGATGTAACGAGCCCTATCTGGTTTCGTGCAAGATCTTCCACGAATTGATGGTCGATTGATTTGGCCATATTGGATATCTCCGTTGGTTACTATTCGGGCGCCGCCAAATGATTGGCTACGGTTTTTGCAATTAGCGAGCTGACCCGTACATTCGACTCTGCGGTTACACCCGCGATGTGAGGTGTCAGCAACAGGTTTGGTACGTCTTTGAAAATTGTTCCGGATTCGAGCGTCACCGGTTCCGTTTCGAACACATCGAAAGCAGCCCCACCCAGTTTTCCATCTCTAAGCGCGTTTGATAGTGCGCTTTCATCCACTACTCCGCCGCGTGCTGCGTTAATCAAGATCGCATCTGTCTTCATGTGCGATAGCCGATCGGCGTTGATAAGATGATGGGTGTCCGGTGTCAGGGGCGTGTGAAGGCTTATGACGTCAGACTTTACGAGCAGTGCTTCTAGATCGAGCGATTGCGCGCCTTCCCAAGCATTATGGTCACTTGGAAGGAAGGGATCATATGCACATATATCCATGCCCAGTGCGCGTGCCAAAGTGGCCGTGTGTTGGGCGATCGCCCCGAAACCAATTAGGCCCAGCGTTTTTCCCGAAATTTCCCGACCTGCGCAGGCTTGTCTTGGCCATCCGCCAGCCAGAACCTCATTGGTGGAGGTGTATGCACCGCGTAGCAGCGTCATGGCAGACGATATGACGTATTCTGCGACGCTAAGATTGTTAGCTCCAATTGCCGGAAAAACCGTCACGCCACGTTCAGCACAAGCAACCTGATCGATGTTATCGAGGCCAACGCCCAAACGCCCGACACATTTCAGGTTCGGAGCTGTAGACAGCAGTTCTTTGGTAACTTTAGTGCGATTTCTTACGATAAGTGCTTCGACATTCGCCAATTTTGACGGGATATCGTCCTGTCTGTCAGCAAGATCGGGGTCGTAGATCGTTTCGAATGTATTCGCCAAGGATTTCACCGCAGCCTCATCCATGAATTCGGTAATTAAAATCATTATGCCATTCCTGTTTTTTCGGGCTTGGTGAAACCTAGATTCCCGCGATACACACGTATTTGGTTTCGAGGTAATCCTGAAGGCCTTGGCTGCCGCCCTCATTTCCCAAACCGCTCTCTTTCAAGCCGCCGAAGGGAACTTCAACTGTCGTGATTAGGCCCGAGTTAAACCCGATAAGCCCATAATCAAGTGCGTCGTTTAACCGGAATATGCGCCCGACATCACGCGTGTAGACATATGCCGCTAGTCCAAATTCAGTGGCATTAGCTGCCGCCACAGCTTCATCTTCGGTTTCAAATTTAAATACTGCAGCAATAGGGCCAAAGATTTCATCAGTGGCAAAATCCATATCCGAGTTCGCGCCTGTAATGACCGTCGGCTCGAAAAAAGTTTCGCCAAGCGCGTGCCGTTTACCACCAAGTGCAATTTGGCCGCCCTTGGATTCAGAATCTGAGATAAACGCTTCGACTTTTTCGACTGCTGCCATATCAATCAGTGGACCCTGTGTAATGCCGTCGGCAGCACCATCACCTATTTTAAGCGCTTTCGTTGCAGTCAGTAATTTTTCGACAAATTCATTGTGAATCTTTTCGTGAACATAGAAGCGATTGGTGCAAACACATGTTTGGCCCATGTTCCGGTATTTAGAGACCATCGCACCCTCAACAGCAGCATCAATTTCCGCATCTTCAAATACGATGAACGGAGCGTTGCCGCCCAGTTCCATCGAAACTTTCTTAACGGTGTCAGCGGACTGTCTGATTAACGTTTTGCCAACTTCGGTCGAGCCCGTGAAAGTTACCTTTCGAACATCCGGGCTTGCCATGATTGCACCGCCAATCTCACGGGCGGAGCCAGTCAAAATGTTCAGCACTCCATCAGGAAACCCGACTTCTAGCGCCAATACACCCCAAGCAAGCGCAGAGTACGGCGTTGCCGTTGCAGGTTTCGCAACAACGGTACATCCAGCGGCGAGTGCTGGCCCCAGTTTGCGGGCTAGCATTGACGAGGGGAAATTCCACGGCGTGATTGCTCCGACCACCCCAACCGGATGATGCGTAACCAAAAGGCGGCGATCATTGGTCGGTGCCGGTACTATTTCGCCTTTAGCACGTCTTATTTCTTCGGCAAACCAAAGGATATAGGCGGCACCAATTGCGATCTCGCCGCGTGCTTCAAACAGCGGCTTACCTTGTTCCGCCGTTAGCAAAGCGGCGAGCGCTTCCTGATTATCCATCAACGCATCATGAAGTTTACGCAACAACCCGACGCGATAGGATATATCGGTTCGTGAATAGGTCTTGAAAGCAGTCGCTGCGACCTGAATTGCACGCTCGGTTTCTGCCGTTCCACAATTTGGAACGCTCCCGATAACTTCGCCAGTCGCAGGGTTTGTTACAGGGATATTGGAATTGCTGTCAGCAGCGTGCCAAGAGCCATTGGTCAAATTGGATTCTTTGAGAAACTTTGAATAATCGGTCATGCTCTTACCTTTGTGAACGCAAACTGCGTGTGCTGGGAGTATTGTTCATTTGGATTCAAAATCGCTTGGGGAAAGTGGCTGTGATGTGTCGAATCCGGCCAAACCTGTGGCTCAAGTGCGATACCTGCACGGGGTTCCATCATCGTTCCGTCAAGCCCGAGAACCGGTATGTTTATTTTGGCGCCATCATAAACTTGAAGACCCGGTTCAGTGGTATTTATCTGCATTGACACACCTGAAGGTGGGCTGTGTAAAGTTGCAACGGATCGCAATCTTTCCCGACCAGAGGAAAGGCAAAAATTGTGATCTAGAATTTCATCTTGAACACCTAGTTTAACTTCTTTGGGTTCCTGAAAGTTGAATCTCGTACTTTCGACATCAACAACTTTCCCGGTCGGGATCAGTTCATCATCAACTGGCGTGTAATGCGAAGCATGTACTTGCAACGTATGCTCTTGAATTGTTTTACCACCATCAAGGTTGAAGTAACTGTGGTGGCCAATATTGCAGATGGTAGGTTTATCAGTGATGGCTGAGTAACGTATGTCGAGTGTACTGTTCGGTTGAAGCTTAAATATCGCTTGAACTCTCATTTCCCCTGGGAAACCCATTTCACCGTCAGCCAACACAATTGAGAGCGTTACAGAGTCGCTACTTTGCTCTTCTATATCCCAGATCCGTTTGCCAATGCCGGCTGATCCGCCATGTAAACAGTGTTTACCCAGAAAGTTTTGATCAAGTTGATAGGTCTTTCCGTCGATCTCAAAATGGCCATCTCGAATTCGGTTAATATAGCGGCCCGCGGTTGCACCGAAATAGGGCGAATATGCCAGATAAGATTCAAAATCCTCAAATCCAAGAACAAGCGGGGGTTCATGCCCGTCCAAGCGTAAATCTTGAAGAACCGCACCATATGTCAGAATATTTGCAGTCAATCCGTAGCCGGAAAGTTGTACGCGGTGAACTTCTGTGCCGTCAGACATTTCTCCGAATTTATGCATTATATGTCATCCAAACTGATCGCTTGACTTGTGCGAGCCGACAATTCCGCAGCCTCACCTACTCGAACAGACCATAGACCATCTTCCAATGTGACTTCTGGTTGCCCACGACCCGTTCTCACAAGTTCCAGAAACTTCTGGTGCTGAAAGAAGCTGGAACCGTGATGGTCTCCGGCCTGAAGTATGGCCTCGTCAACTTCGACATCCTCAGTCATAATGTTCTTGCTTGCGCGATCTGAAATCACGATTTGTGACGCCCGCTCGGCACCGTCACTGGTAAATCGTGCCGGGCCCGGAACACATGCATCAACGCGCGCAGCTGGTCCCGTGACCGAGATCACTTCCTGCCAATAAGAACCTTCTGCAAACATGCATAGATCAAGCATCCCGCGAGCGCCGTTTGCAAATTCAACGGTTACAAAGGCGTTGTCGCTAATATCCGGAACCTTGTCGTCATAACGCTCGTCCGTGTGGTTAACATCCATCGCTGCTGACGCGTAAACCCGTATCGGATCGCTTTGCAGCGTCAAGCGCATTAAATCCCAAAAGTGACAACACTTTTCAACCAATGTGCCGCCTGTGCGATCGCTGAATCTATTCCAGTCACCAACTTTTGGGAGGAACGGGAAACGATGTTCGCGGATAGCCATCATTTGCGGTGAACCGGTGGTACCCTTTCGCACTTCCTCCAATAAACGCTGCACTGGTGGCATATAACGGTATTCCATTGCCACCCATGTTGGCGCGCTGCGATTTTGCGACTTTGCGATAATATCACGGCAATCAGCCGTGGTTGTGCATAAGGGTTTTTCACACAGGATAGGTTTGTTTTTTGGCAATATGTCCAGGAGGATCGCATGATGCGTATCGTTGGGTGCAACAATCACATATGCGTCACAAATATCAGCGGATAGCATGTCTGTATAATTGGTAAACGCTTTCGCAGTCCCACCAGATGTTTTCACCGACAAGTTCCGCATTTTTTCATCAGGGTCAGCAACCGCTGTTACTGCTGCCCCGTCCAGAAGATTTAGGTTTCGGATGTGTTCTTGCCCCATCATCCCGGAACCAATCAAACCGTAACGTATTGTCATCTCAGAGCTCCAGTATTGGCAGGTTCATTGCTGCGGCAGTGGCCCGCAAAAGCGGGCGATGTTCACCGTAGGCCAGTGCCAGATGATGCTCTAAGCCTGATGACATGATATTCTCAAGCGTAGATTTTGCATCGTTGTCAAATTGAACAGCTCCTGACGTACCGGTGAATGACATCGGTCGTTTTAGCATTTTCCCACCTGCCAAAATCATTTTAGGTTCACCAAAGGCTTGCGATATCCGGACAAAAGTTACCTGACCTTCGCGTAGTGGAAATTCATACAGCAATGGCATTTTTCTATTGGTGTGTATTGTTGCCATCGCCTGATAATCAGGATCACGCATTGAAATTGGCGCCTGCCCACAATGCCAGACAACTCCGGTATTGTCTTCAACGTCCATGTCAACGAGGTCGGTTAGGAATACCGGTGCTTGCGCCACTTCTTGCAACACCAGTTGTGTTAAAGCGCCATAAACGTCGGCCTCGCAGGCACAAGGTACGCGTGCTTCGCCCATTATTGATGCAGGTCCGCAAACTGCGCCGCCATATTCTGTAAATGTTTCGGGCCAACACCGGATAGCAAACGCGTCATAACCGCCGTTTTGCCGGATTTCGTCTAGCGCAACTTTCAGTTTGAGGGATTTATCCAGTTCTATCTGATTTACGGTATCCAGCCCATCCAAAGTATTGGTGGCGACCTGCATAACTATTGCAGTGTCTTCAGCAGACGCTGCGCTCGCCGAATCAAAAAGATCGTCAAGTGTCATCTCGTCGACTGAAACCCCCGAAAGATCCATCATTTCGTCTTTTGAGTAGTCACATGTATCAAAACCTAAAGGGCGCTCCCCAATGCGTGCAATCCGCTTACCGTTAATCCTTTGGGTAATCTCAGCCCCTTGTTCTGACGCGAATTCAGTTGAAGGCTGACCCTCCGTACGTCCACTAATCCGCGTACCGCAAAACAACGCATGAAGTTCGGAAACTGGATCACTTTCTGGGTTTATGTAGAGCCACGAAAATTCGCGACCATTCAGACCCAAAGCGTGACTAGCCAGATTGAGACCGCAAAAAGCATTCAAACGCAATCGTCCCCCGATGCGCGGCTCGGGCACTGCCCAAATGGAAATGGGAACATCAAAAGCGTTCGCGGCCTCGACTGTCATAGACGCATCGGTGAAGGTCACTTGTAGAAGTAAAAGTTGGTCAATATTTCCAGCCTGTAACCGTTCAATCGCGGCTTTTGTTTCCTCACCATCAAAAAGTAGCTCAACCGGTCCGACAATATCATGCCCCGTCGCATCAAGCGCAGCC
>CALCGO010000100.1 GCA_937901055.1 uncultured Rhodobacterales bacterium | reverse complement strand
TTGTCGCGGCTTATGCAGGCGGGCGTATAGAGAACATTATCATGCGCATCGTCGACTTGCAGCTGTCCTTTCCAGCCTCACTGGTAGCCTTGATGCTCATCGCGATCCTTGGGAAGGGTATTGAGAACATCATTCTGGCACTTGTGATCGCGCAATGGGCCTATTTCGCCAGAACAGTGCGTGGAACGGCCCTTGTCGAGCGGCGCAAGGAATACGTCGAGGCGGCGCAATGTCTGGGCCTGTCACAAACCCGCATTGTCTTCCGCCATATCCTGCCAAATTGCATGGCCCCCCTGATTGTTGTGGGCACCGTTCAAACGGCAAGCGCGATCTCGCTTGAGGCCACGCTGTCGTTCCTTGGTGTCGGCCTGCCACAAACCGAACCAAGCCTAGGTGTGCTCATTGCCAATGGCTTTGAATACATGATGTCAGGACGATACTGGATTTCCTTCTTCCCCGGCCTTGCGCTGCTGTTGACGGTCGTTTCGATCAACCTTGTCGGCGACCATCTGCGCGATGTCTTGAACCCGAGGATGAAGAAATGAGCGCGACGCTGGAAGTCAAAGGCCTGCGCACGCACTTCTTAACCCGCGCAGGCGCTGTGAAAGCAGTAGACGGTGTCGATTTCTCGGTCGGCAAAGGCGAAATTATGGGACTTGTCGGGGAAAGTGGCTCTGGTAAATCAATCACCGGTTTTTCGATTCTTGGCCTGATTGATCCGCCTGGTCGCATCATCGAAGGCTCGATCAAGTTCAACGGAACCGAGATTGCAAATGCCTCGGAGAGCAGTCTGCAAAAGCTGCGTGGCAACCGTATTGCGATGATTTTCCAAGACCCGATGATGACGCTTAATCCCGTTTTACGGATCGACACCCAGCTGATTGAAGCGATAACGGCACATGAACCCGTCGACCATCAAACCGCTTGGGAACGCTGCCGTGACGCACTGGGGCTGGTTGGTATCCCGTCGCCCGAAGAACGCTTGCGTGCCTATCCGCACCAATTGTCAGGGGGCATGCGCCAGCGGGTCGCCATTGCAACTGCCTTTCTCAACAAGCCCGACCTGATTATTGCCGATGAACCCACGACGGCCCTTGATGTGACCATCCAAGCGCAAATCATTCATGAGGCGCAAAACCTGACACGGCGCACGGGAACTGCGATGATCTGGATCACCCACGATCTGGCTGTGGTTGCAGGCCTCGCCGACCGAATATCCGTGATGTACGCAGGTCGGATCGTGGAACAAGGTGGCACGGATGACATCATTGACCGCCCGCTGCATCCCTACACCGTTGGGCTGTTAGGATCGGTTCCTTCGGCCAATAAACGCGGACAGCGCCTGTTTCAAATCGAAGGTATGGCCCCCAATATGCTTGCACTCCCGCAAGGATGCGCCTTTGCGCCGCGCTGCCAGAACGTGACCGATGCTTGTGCAATGGAACCCTCCGTTGAGGATCATGACGGCCGCAGTTTGCGCTGCTTTAACCCACATTCGGGTGGAGGGCGCGTATGACAAACCCCATTCTTGAAATTTCTGGCGTCTCGAAACGCTTTACCAAACGCCTCGATATAGCGGGCAAATTGGCGCAAAAACTTGGTGCGAACATCCGCGAGGAAACCGTTCACGCCGTTGATAATGTCGATTTGGCAATCGCGCCGGGCGAGGTGTTGGGTCTGGTGGGCGAGAGCGGCTGTGGCAAATCCACGCTTGGCCGCGTTGTTGCGGGTATTCACGAGGCCAGCGACGGCAGCATTCTGTTCGAGGGGCGCGACCTGTCTGACATGAACGCCGCCGATAAACGGGCAGCGACGCTCGCCATTCAGATGATCTTTCAAGACCCTTTTGCCAGCCTTAATCCACGCATGCGCGTTGAGGATATCATCGGTGAGGCCCCGCGCATTCACGGGCTGGTGAGTGCTGCGGAGACATCGGATTATGTTGATGATGTCATGAAAAAGGTGGGTCTCGATCCATCGCTCAAGAAACGCTACGCGCATCAGTTCTCTGGCGGGCAGCGGCAAAGGATTGGCATCGCGCGTGCGCTTGCCGTGAAACCGAAATTCCTGGTCTGTGACGAAGCAATCGCCGCCCTAGATGTGTCGATCCAAGCGCAGGTTATTAACCTTTTCATGGATTTGCGGACAGAGCTTGGGTTGACGTATTTGTTTATCAGTCACGATCTGAGCGTCGTGGAGCATATCGCAGACCGCGTCGCTATCATGTATTTGGGCCGTATCGTCGAGAGCGCGCCAACGGAAGAAATTTTCGCAAATCCCCGCCACCCTTACACCAAAGCACTGCTGGCCGAGGCCCTTCGACTGGATCAACGCCAAAGGGTCTTTGAACCTATCATAGGCGAGATACCATCGCCCCTTGACCCGCCCCCCGGCTGCCACTTCAACCCCCGCTGCCCTCTGGCACAGGAAATTTGCCGCACTGAGGCTCCTAAGCTTCAAAAAATTTCTGAAGGCCGGCATGCCTCCTGCCACTTCTGGGACCAGACATGACCGACGCATTTCGCATTCACCGCCCGCAAGGAACGCCAAAGTCCTTGGTTTTTGACAGTCCGCACTCCGGCTCGATCTACCCCGATGATTTTGGCCATTCGATTGACCGCATGATCCTCAGGCGCTCTGAGGACGCCCATGTAGAAGAGCTATTTTCTGGGGTCACCGATCACGGTGCGACGTTGCTGCATGCGTTGTTCCCGCGCAGCTACATTGATCCCAACCGCAACGAAGACGACATAGACGTGACGATGTTAGATGCCGAATGGCCGCATGCAATCAACCCAACATCCAAGACTCTGGAACGCGGGGTTGGGTTGATCTGGAAGGACATGAAGGCGCTTGGGCCGATCTATGATCGCAAATTGTCCGTGGCAGAGGTTTCGCAGCGGATCGTGGAGTACTGGCGTCCCTATCATGCGGCCTTGGCTGATCTGATCGACGCCGCGCATGCAAGTCACGGGTGCGTGCTTCACATAGATTGCCACTCAATGGCCAGCATGGGGGACCGCACAACCGAGGACGGTGCGGTGCCACGTCCGGATTTTGTCGTTAGTGACAGAGAGGGCACGACTTGTGCCCCTAGAATACTGAAATGTGTGGTGAATTATTTGCGCAATTGCGGGTTCACGGTTTCGATCAATGATCCTTACAAAGGCTTTGAATTGGTCCGCCGCCATGGTCGGCCTGCCGAAGGACGCCATAGCCTTCAAATTGAGGTCAACCGTGGTTTGTACATGGACGAAGAGACCCTGTCCAAAAAGCCGAATTTCGTCATAATGCAGAAGGTCTTGTCGGGCTTGGCCGCTGTTTTATTGACTGAGGCTGAATACTAAAAACGGTGTGCTTTTAGCTCTCCTCGCGACTTGCTTCAAACGCTACCTAGGCTTTGAATTCAGGCGAATGGGTTTTCGGATTTTCATTCTAGATCAGTTCCTTAGTCATGTGATCCACCTTAACGACTGGTCCGAAAATTCGCTGCCACTTCTGAAAAGACAGAAAACTTACTTTTTTACTCACCCAGTCGGTTTTCCAGATACCATTCACCCTCGTTCGTCAGCGTCAACTCATCAGCGTTGTGAAGCTGTCGGACGCTGATTAACCCGTATCTCACGAGCTCATCGATCGACCAAACATCAACTTCATCGACAGCGTCAAGGGTCAAAACCTTCCCATATTCCTCTGCAACAGCTTTCAAAATCCGAAGCGCGTCCACATCCAATTCATCCATCCTACACTCCTCTAGAATGAGTTATTGCCCCAAAGAACGTTTGGAGCCGCTATCTTCAAAATAGCCCCGGTCAAAACCCAACATTTGTGTCACCGGCGCAAAGGACCTTTTTTAACCCGTAGGTTTGCATCGAGTATGTGACCAAGCCCCCTCTTGTGATTATCGAAATGCCGGACCGTGGGCCCAGACAGTCAATGAATGGCGAGTGCCCTTGGTCACGGGCGTCACTTGATGCAAATGAAAGCTTGGAAAGATGGTGACGCAACCCTGTGCACGACTGGCCCCAACGATATGCGCACCGGGCATCACTTCCAGATCACCCCCGTCATAGGTTCCGGGTTTGCTGAGTTGGGCGACCAAAGTTAGCTTGCGTTTACGCGCAACTGGCCCATCACCAATGTCCGAATGCCATTTGAAATGCCCGCCTTCCGTCGTTTCATAAGTTGCGATTTGCGGGCTTTCTGCAAATTCTTGCAGATCAAAATCAAACCGATCCCTATTCGATTTTCGGACGACGTCGATAAGCCGGTCCATGACCCATCCCATGCCGTCGACTTCATCCAGCCACACCAAGTCAGAGCGGCGTAGATTGTGATCGCGGTTTTGACCGACAAGCAACGCTTCTCGCGCAGGGGCCACAGTCTTTGCGATGACAATCTCATCACATTCTTCGGGTGTGAACCCGCCTTCGATAGAGTGAACGCCCATCATTTTGGCCACCATTTGCCGTTGTCTTGGGTAGCTTCGACAGGATTCCTGTAAAGCGCTGTCACGTTTTCGACCAAAAAGGCAAAATACGACTACATTCAACGACGTCTGTTCGGTGCCTCGGCATACTTTAGGAAAGAGGGTTTTGCGGAAAAACGACATTGCGTCGCAACTGGAAATGCACAGCAACACGAGGCCTGTCATTTATGGAATTATCCAGATGAGTAGCTCTGATGCACGAACGTCGTATCCCAGAATGGCTTCGCCATGCACCTGCGCCTAGCGTTCGAGGTTTCGCCGTTTTGGCGGGAACTGAAGCGATAGCCAGAGGCATACTGATTTCGGTGTTTCCTCTTATAATTTACCGAGCCCTGCAAGATGTTGGCGTCGTGTCCAAAGTTTACTTCTTCATTGGTTTGAGCTCACTGATGATTGGCTTATTTGTTCCGTATCTTATTCGCTATGTACCGCGACGGTGGGTCTACGCTGCCGGTACAATAATGTTTGCAATCGGAGCGCTACTGGCGTGCTTTGAAGCCCCTACTGCAGTTGTTGTGGGGCTTTCGTTCACGACCTTTGCTACAGTTACAACCTTTGTATGCTTCAACGCGTATGTGCTTGATTACGTATCAAAAATTGAGCTGGGAAAGCTCGAAACATCGCGGCTTTTTTACAGTGCGTTGGGATGGACGGTTGGCCCTGTGTTGG
>CALCGO010000099.1 GCA_937901055.1 uncultured Rhodobacterales bacterium | reverse complement strand
CCCTTCAAGACTCCGGAGAAATGCTGGTTTTGCTCCATCATTTCCGAGCGCGCGTTTTGCGGTTTTCGTCTCGCACTCTTATTAAGGACATAAGTATGCGCACACCAATTCACCCCCCATATAGAACAACAGGGTACTTTGTTTCATCAGAGGGTGCGCAAGTATTGCTTCAGCGATCTCTTCCAATTGCGAGTGTCGCTGATTGGGGTTTCGATATTACCGAAATTGACGCCAAAGCCTTGGAGCCACAAGTGATTGGGCACCCCCCCGAAGATATTGTGAACTCTACACTTCAAGCTCAGCGTACAGCCGGCACAAAAAGGCCACTGCTAAACAAATTGGGAGACCCGCGGTACATTAGATACGCGTTAAAAAAACCGTTTTCACGGCGCATTTCCTAGACAAGGCCAATACGCTTTTTTGCTGCGTTTTCTTTTGTCACAAGAAAGCGCGCCCCGCAGCGATGCTTGCGCTAGCCTTTGACAAGCCTGTTGCCACCAACAAACGCCTAGCAGAACTGATACTATCCGCTACTCGGGCAGCATTCTTTTGGCCAGCCAATCCAAATAGATTTCCCTTACTTCCGCTGAAGCTTCATCAAGGCTTTGGATGCAAAAAAACTTGACGCTTGGGCTACCCTCTATGTTGCCAATTTTTTGAAACGCTTTTTTTTCGGCCCCGCGTCCACCTTGAGCATAAACAAGGCGACCTTTTCCCCCAACTTTTGCAGTACCCTTTGCAAGATCCAAGTGATTTGAGAGGGTGATCGGGATGATTTGCTCGCTACTTCGGAACCTGTAGGAAACGTTGTTGTTCAATACACTTGGGTTCTGCGAAAAAAAGGTTGCCAACGTTGATTTTCGAACTGCGAGCGGCGCGTGAGAATTATTGAAGAACGAGCCTGTGTAGCCGGCCAACCGAGCCGTAATTCGTTGCCCAGTTTTGGAACTTATTCGCCGAACACTTAGCGGAATTCTTAGCAGGTCCTTAAGTGCTGACATCACGTTGTCCACAATACCGTAGATTTTCGAAAGCATTTTCCCGTCCAAGATGACGGTTTCTCCGTCAAACCAATCGCTTTCGTCACACGGTCGAACCAAGAAAAAGTCGTCATTAAAATATATATAATTCTCGGACAAATTCGGAATTTGATGAAATAGGCTTTCAATTGACAGACTATTAAAGGTTGGTAGATCATCTTCATATCCCTGGAATATTACTGTGTGATCTACAATCTCTATTTTGCTGACTTGCTCCGGAAAATATTTGTTTAGTGCGTCGAAAACCGGCGGGATTTGGTTATCGGTTACGATGTAAATTTTGTTAAAAAACGGCGCGTACTTAGCAATCGACAAGACACAAAACACGATTTCGTCCAACGAGGAAAATCGCGTCGGCATAGCCCCGGCGGGAGTGGGTCTAGTACTGCCAGTGTGCTTTTCGCGCTTGCCTCGGTGCTCTGGATCATCGCCGTCAACCCAAGTGATAACTGCATCAATTTTCATATTGGTCGATGATCTCATTCAAAGATACTTCCTGTAAGTGAACGAACGTTGTGTACAATGAAATTGTGAAGCTATTTTTCGGCGCTCGCAATAGCAAACTTTGGCCTTCCAATGGTCACAGAAAGCCATTCCAAACGTTCTGAATTCAACATTACTGACGTTATCGAATACCTAAGCGCGGGTCGGTCAACCATATGTCGACGGATAACGATTTCGCCGAGCCCGTCGCTGGCATTATCACTCGTAATCTTGCGCAGAGAGCAACCACTTAGTCGTGCAACAACTGATCCATCAATGCCGATGGTTGGTCGCATCCAGCTTCACCCACCACCCGTGCCGGAACACCAGCCACGGTCTTACAGGCAGGTACAGCGTGCAAGACGACAGAGCCCGCAGCCACGCGACTGCAGTTCCCGACCTTAATATTTCCCAATACTTTTGCACCGGCACCCAGCATCACATTGTTGCCGATCTTGGGATGGCGGTCATGGTCATCCTTGCCCGTACCGCCCAATGTCACCGAATGCAGCATGGAAACATTGTCGCCAACCACTGCCGTCTCTCCGATAACGATCGAATGGGCATGGTCAATCATCAACCCGCGGCCGATCTTTGCCGCTGGGTGAATATCGACGCTAAACACTTCTGATGTCCGCATTTGCATAAAATACGCCAAGTCTTTGCGCCCGTGAACCCAGAACCAATGCGCCAGACGGTAGGCTTGGACCGCCTGAAAGCCCTTATAAAACAGCAAGGGTTGGATATAGCGATGGCATGCCGGATCGCGCTCAAAAACCGCGAGAATATCTGTGCGCGCTACGTCACCAAGCCGGCAACCAGCGGCATATGCCTCCTCGAAGGCATTATACAGAATGGATTCCGTCATCTCGCCAGAGGCCAACCGATGCGCCACACGGTGGCTCAGCGCCACCTCCAGCGTCGAATGACTAAGAATAACCGAATGCACCAGCGAGGCCATAACCGGCTCACTACGGATAATTTCAGCCGCTTCGTCACGGATTCGATCCCAAACCGGATCAACCGATACAATAATTGGTTTGACTTCGCCCATTTTCGCACTCCTACTTGCAAGCCGCATTCTAGCATAGCAAAGTAATAAATCGGAAGCGGTATCGTGGAATTCAATAACCGGAGGGAAAATAATGGCGTCAGCCCGATCACATAAATTTTACAAATCCCTGCTGGAAACCCGCTTGAGCGAACTGCAATCACAAGACGAAACCAACGCCGACAGCCGTGACACCGTCATCCTTGACCAAACCAGCGTCGGCCGCCTCTCTCGCATGGACGCCATGCAGCAACAAGCGATGGCGAAAGCCACGCGTCAGAACCGTGCAACCGAAATTCAGGCAATAAAAAACGCCCTCCTCCGTTTGGAAGAGGGCGAATACGGGTACTGCGAAGACTGCGGCGAGGACATCCCCGCCAAACGCCTGCAACTAACGCCGACCGCAGTAAGATGCGTAAATTGTGCAGGCTAAACCGCTCTAGGCACTTCTAGTTCGACGAAATGCACAGCAAGGCGCACGACCCCACCATCAAAGCTCCCCGCATCGGCAGTAATCTCCAAGGCTGTGTCCGCCCAGTAGGTCACCGGCCCCGTCGCCCCCTTGGCAAAAGAATTCAACGCCAGCCCCAATCCGTTACCATATCGGTCAACCGCGCCCGTCACACCCAGTGACCAGCTTGAAACCCCCGCCCCGGTAAATGCCGAAATCACCCGCGCGGTAACACCGATCACCTGCGCATGCGACGGGATCAGAATTGAAGTCACCGAAACAGGCCCAGCCGCTAACGTGTGATCAATCTCGATCACACGGTGCAAACTCGCCGCGCCGCCAGCGGTAACTACCCCCGCAAAACGCACCCAGTTTTCGCCATCAAAAACTATTTCCGCGCCCAGCACTTCATTCCAGGCGCGCCAACCGATCTTAGGTGTCAGAAAAACCCAACCACCGTTGCTGAAAATAGCTACCTTGCCGGATTGCCCGGCCCACTCATTGCTGGCGATGGGTCCAACCACGTGCGCCTCTCCCTCGACGGAACTGACAGATGGAATCTCCCAGTCATCGGCCCTAACGCGCATCTGCGCCACAGCATCCAGCCGCGCCAGTGCCTCGTTCACAGTCACATGCTTTTGCGCCTGCGCCGCTTGCACCAACGGCAATCCAAATTGATACGTTTCAGACATTCACTGTCCCCCTGCTATATGGTCCAACCCCAAACCGATCCGAGATCTGGGCTACATCAAAATCAATCACGCCACTGGCCCCGTCGGTTGCCTGCATCGCGGTGGTATAAGTAAATTCGGGCGCTGGAACCTCGACCTCACGCAAAACAGTTCCATCGGAAGAAACCCGCACCAGATACGCCTCGCGGTCCTCCCCGAGCGGCACCTCATAGCTTAGCCAAACATCGCCCTCGACCCGCGTTCGCCGAACCCAGCTAACCGCTACATCACCGTCGGCAACCGCCTGCAAATGCACCGGCGCATAGGGCCGCAACCCCACACCCTGCCCCGCAAAAACTGCGTGCACATAGCTGGCATCATCAAATGGCAAATGCGCCGCGCCAATCCGGTAATGCCTATCC
>CALCGO010000098.1 GCA_937901055.1 uncultured Rhodobacterales bacterium | reverse complement strand
CCCGATACACCTTAACTTAGCCGTAAACCTGTTCGGAAAAGTAGGACCGCTTCACCCCTCGGAGTCTTTGGGAAAACAAAGTTTCCGTAGCGAGCACGCTTTATGATGGTCGCGGCCGAAATGAGGTCAGCTATTCGTTAAGTTCGGGCGTGCGGCACACACCAGAAACCACGCGCCCTGTTTTGGTTTACGGTTATGTCCGATATGACCAGCGCTTCACCGCCGACGATATCGGGGGCAGTGTTTTTGACGATTACGGAGCGTATTACAACCAGACCACCGCAGGATTGGAGTTTCACCGCAACCCGACCCGAACCTCGGCGTGGAAAGTTTACGGGACATATGCGGACCGTAATTCGGATACATCGACGGATCAAAACGTGCGGATCGGGACCTTGGGCGCGACCTACCGGATCACTTTGAATTCAGGTGTGGGGCTTGCGCTCGGCGGGTATGTGCAAACGACGGAGGGGGTTGGAAATCTGGCGGCGCAGGCTTCGAACCTGTCGATGGGGGCGTCGTGGGCCCCCGCAAGTGTACCGTTCAGCTTTTCTGGCAATCTGGCGTACACGCATACGGAATACGCAAATATCATGGCCGGATATTCCGAAGCACGTGTGGATGATGATGTGAAGCTGGAACTGTCGTTCGCGTATGACAATTTTCAATTTTACGGGTTTAAGCCGACATTTGGCGTTTTGGTGTCGCGAGATTATTCGAACCTGAACCGGTATGACACACAAAACGTGCAAATGTTCACGCGGCTCTCGGCGGCATTCTAGTTCCGCAGCATTTCCAGAAATTCAGACGCAAAACTGTAAATATCCCCGGGCCAGCGGGCGGAAAGGTAGTTGCCGTCGCGCACTGTAAACCCGCGTGACAAATGTGTGGGACTGTCGCGCAATACTGGTGACGGGCCGTGGATGAAGTCGTCGGGAGATTGCAGGCTTGCGGTCACCTCGTCCTCGACAGTTTCGGGATACGTCAGGTAATACTTGCCCAGATTGTACCGTGTAAGATTATACGCCAACCGTTCTTGCCGTTTCAAAAGCGCCGTGGTTTTGCGGCCATACAGAACTGACTTGCTTGTGGTGGGGTCAATCGCCCGACACGCCGCCACAACACCGTGGCAGATTGCACCGACAGGCAGATTCCGGGCGAAAAACTCAACAATGGTGTTTTGGAGGTCTTTAGATTCCAGATACGGGATCACCCCTTTGGAATGGCCACCGGGCAACAATAGGCCATCGGAATCGGCGACCTGAATTTCGTCGTAACTAATCGGGGACTTGAACGCCGGATCCTGACGCAGTTCAGCATAGGCGTCCCGCGCGGATTTATCGGCAATCAGCAACGGTTTTAGCAGGTAGAACTTGTTACCATCCAGCATTCGTTTGTCGGCATACCCTGCCAAACCGGTGTCCGTCGCAAACTGCACATCAACACCAGCGTCCCGCAAAATTTTCCACGGAACCGCGACCTCTGTCGGGTCAAAATCCGTTGTGCTGGTGGCGATTAATACTTTCACATCATCCCTTAAGCATTAGGCCAACCACAATCATCGCCAAGCCGATGGACGACATTCCCATCGCGCCCATGTTCCATGCAACCAGCGAACGCAGGCGTTTGCTGGCATTCGCCGCATCCCCGCCGTCGCGTTTGATCGCGACTGCCATTTTGATGCAATAGCCAAGGCCGATCAAGCCAACCAATGTGAATGCGCCGCCAATATATATCAGAAAATCCATAAGACTCCTCCGTTTCAGTCGTCTGCCTAAAACAGGGGGTGATTTTTCGCAAGGGGTGTCTTGTGGCCACGACAGCGGGCGGGTAGTGTTCGCCAAAATCATTTCAGCTAAACGAGGCCTTCCATGGACGTAACCGACGAACAACAACAGCCATCTTCCTATCGCGTAACAGCCGGCGAGCTTCGCGCATTTGTGGAACGGTTCGAGCGTCTGGACGCCGAGAAGAAAGACCTCGCCGATCAGCAAAAAGAAGTGATGGCCGAAGCGAAATCGCGTGGTTATGACACCAAGGTTCTGCGCAAGATCGTAGCGTTGCGCAAGATGGACCCACAAGAAGCCAGCGAAATCGAAGCGGTTCTGGAGCTTTATAAAGAAGCTCTCGGGATGTGATTGCATAAGCTTGGACTTATCGACGCTATCATACGTTTATATCTTCATGGCAGCGCTGCTGGTGGGGTTTACCAAAACCTCCGTCGGGGGCGTTGGCATATTGGCGGTGCTGTTGATGGCACTGGCGATCCCGGGCAAAGCCTCGCCCGGTGTGTTGTTACCAATGCTGATCGTCGCCGACATTTTTGCGGTGATATATTATCGGCGGCACTGCAATTGGGGCATTTTATTAAAACTGTTCCCGTATGCGGCGGTTGGCATAGTTATCGGGTATTTCGCGGTCGACAGGACCTCGGCGGAGGTGTTTGAAAAGGTAATCGGCGCTACGATCCTCTTCATGCTGTTATTCGAAATACTCGTACCAGCGCGACGTGACGCACCCGCCGCACTTACTGCATTCGTCGGTATCTTCGCAGGTGTTGCCACAATGATGGCCAACGCCGCTGGCCCGATTTTCGGCGTTTACCTACTGCAAATGGGATTACCCAAAAACGAGTTTGTCGGCACTCGTAGCTGGTACTTTCTCGTACTGAACGTTTTCAAAATACCGTTTTCCGCGAACTTAGGGCTGATCACATTCGAAACTTTGAAACTGGATTTGATGTTCGTGCCTGTATTGTTTGTAGGCGCATACCTCGGCTACAAATTCTTAGGCATGATTAATATGGCCGCTTTTAAATGGCTGATACGTGCGGCGGTGTTGCTTAGTGCCACAAAGTTGTTGCTCTTTTAGGCACAAAAAGGGCAAGACGTTTGACCGGCCTGCCCCTTTTTTTCATGCGAATTATTCGCGCGTGATCACTTTCCAGAAGCCACCCTCGACAACCGAAATCACGATGTCATCGACACCGCGATGATCATCCGGACCGTAGCTGATCTGCGTGTCGGCAATCGGGTCGAAGTAATCCAGCGTTTCCATTCCCGCAATAAAGCTTTCGTGCGTCAACTCAGGGCCCGCCGCTTCAAGCGCCATCACGAAGGTTTCCGCCGCTTGATACCCCAACATGGCGAAGCCGCCGGCGGGTTTATCGTATTTGGCGGCATAGTCCGCAATGAACGCCGCAGGGGCTTCGTCGCTGGCTCGTGCGGCCAAATCAACCCAGCCCGACGAAGCGTATAGACCATCCGTCACACCACCCGGAACCGCAGCAACAACACCAAGGAAGTTGGCGGAAGTTGACAGGAATTTAACGTCAGCCCAGCCCAGTTTTTTGGCGGTACCGACAACGGTAATCGCTTGGCGAACACCTAGGCCGATGGTGATCACGTCACATCCGGCGGCTTTCAGTTTGGTTAACGAACCCACAAAATCCAGCTCGTCCGGTTTATGTGTGCTCTCGGCGACGAAGGCTACGCCCAGCGTGTCGGCCACGTCCTTGGTGCTGCG
>CALCGO010000097.1 GCA_937901055.1 uncultured Rhodobacterales bacterium | reverse complement strand
CGGCTACAAGAACGAAATGATGATTCCAAAGCTGGAAAAAATCGTTTTGAACATGGGTGTTGGCGAAGCTGTTGCAGACAGCAAGAAAATTCGTTCCGCACATGCTGATCTTATGGCAATTGCCGGCCAGATGCCTGTCATCACTAAAGCCAAAAAATCCATCGCGGGTTTCAAGGTTCGTGAAGATATGCCTCTAGGTGTCAAAGTGACATTGCGCGGCGACCGTATGTACGATTTCTTGGATCGTCTGGTTACTGTTGCTATGCCTCGTATCCGCGATTTTCGTGGTATCTCGGGCAAGTCGTTTGACGGTCGTGGCAACTACGCCATGGGCCTGAAAGAGCATATCGTATTCCCAGAAATCGACTTTGATAAAGTTGATCAGTTCTGGGGCATGGATATCGTAATTTGCACCACCGCGGATACCGATGCGGAAGCGAAAGCGCTGTTGAAGCAATTCAACATGCCTTTCACTAACTAGCGCGGGAGGAGAGAAAAACATGGCTAAAGTATGCATGATCCAACGCGAATTGAAGCGGCAGAAGTTGGTGGCAAAATACGCCGACCGACGCGCAGCTCTCAAAGAGATCGCGATGAATAAAGACCTGCCTGTTGAAGAGCGTTTCAAGGCTAATCTGGCACTCGCCAAATTGCCTCGTAATTCTTCGGCAACACGCCTGCACAATCGTTGTCAGGTTTCTGGTCGTCCGAAGGCTTACTACCGTAAGCTTAAAATGTCCCGTATCGCGCTGCGCGATTTGGCCTCCATTGGTCAAATCCCCGGCATGGTTAAATCTAGCTGGTAAGGAGGGTATAAAATGAACTTGAACGATCCTCTCGGCGATATGCTGACACGTATTCGTAACGCACAATTGCGTGGCAAATCCTCCACTCACACACCAGCTTCCAAGCTGCGTGCATGGGTTCTGGACGTGCTTAAATCCGAAGGCTACATCCGTGGCTATGAATCTGGAAAAGACGCCGATGGCAAACCGCAAATCGTAATCGAGTTGAAATACTACGATGACGAACCGGTGATCCGTGAACTTAAGCGTGTATCGACCCCTGGTCGCCGCGTTTATGTTGGTGTGAAAGACATCCCTACCGTCCGTCAGGGCCTTGGTATTGCGATTGTCTCCACGCCAAAAGGTGTCATGTCCGATGCACAAGCTCGTGCCGACAATGTCGGTGGCGAAGTCTTGTGCACAATCTTCTAAGGGGTAGGTTATGTCTCGTATTGGTAAAAAACCGGTCGAGCTTCCTGGCGGCGTTTCAGCGTCCGTCTCGGGCCAGACCATAGAAGTTAAGGGGCCAAATGGCACCCGTTCGTTCCGTGCTTCCGACGATGTAACAATCGCTGTGGAAGAAAATGCAGTAAGCGTCACTCCACGTGGCACGTCCAAACGGGCGCGTCAGCAGTGGGGCATGTCCCGCACACAGGTTGCAAACCTCGTGCAGGGTGTGACCGGTGGTTTCAAGAAAGACCTTGAAATCCGCGGTGTTGGTTATCGTGCAGCACTTCAGGGCAACGTCCTGAAGCTGTCGCTCGGTTATTCCCATGACGTTCTTTTTGACATCCCGGAAGGGATCAAAGTAACTTGCCCGAAGCCGACACAAATCGTCGTTGAAGGCAATGATCAGCAGGTTGTTGGTCAGGTTGCTGCGGAAATTCGCGAGTGGCGCAAGCCCGAGCCTTATAAAGGCAAGGGTATCCGTTACGTTGGCGAATTTGTACGTCAAAAAGCTGGTAAGAAGAAATAAGGAGCGCACGATATGGCAATTTCTAAAAGAGAATTGTTCCAAAAGCGTCGCATGCGCACCCGGAGCAAACTACGTAAGACGGCTAACGGTCGTCCACGTCTTAGCGTTCACCGCTCAAGCAAGAACATCTCGGTTCAGTTGATCGACGACGCGCAGGGTGTAACCCTCGCATCGGCATCGACCCTCGAGAAGGCCTTGGGCTTTGTGGGCAAAAACAACTTGGAAGCAGCAGCAAAGGTAGGTTCGACAATTGCCGAACGTGCCAAAAAAGCTGGTGTGGAAGATGTGTATTTCGATCGCGGCGGTTTCCTGTTCCACGGGAAAATCAAAGCGTTGGCAGAGGCGGCCCGTTCGGGCGGTCTGAAGTTCTAGGAGAGCTACTATGGCAAGAGAAGATAATCGCCGGGGTAAACGTCGCGATCGTGACGAAACGCCGGAATTCGCTGATCGCCTGGTAGCGATCAACCGTGTGTCCAAAACTGTTAAAGGTGGTAAGCGTTTCGGCTTTGCTGCTTTGGTAGTTGTTGGCGACCAGAAAGGCCGCGTTGGCTTTGGTAAAGGTAAAGCTAAAGAGGTTCCTGAAGCAATTCGGAAAGCCACTGAGCAAGCCAAACGCCAGATGATCCGCGTTCCTCTGCGTGAAGGCCGCACTTTGCACCACGACATGAATGGTCGTCACGGTGCTGGTAAGGTTGTGATGCGTTCAGCACCTGCGGGTACTGGTATCATCGCCGGTGGTCCTATGCGTGCGGTGTTCGAGATGGTTGGAATTCAGGACGTTGTCTCGAAATCCATCGGCTCGCAGAACCCTTACAACATGATCCGCGCAACGATGGATGGTCTCCGCAAGGAATCCTCCCCACGTAATGTTGCACAGCGTCGTGGTAAAAAGGTTTCGGACATTCTACCTAAAACTGACGCGGCTCCAGTGGTTGAAGAAACCGCTGAAGTTGCAGAAGCATAAGGGAACTGAGAAATGGCTAAAACTATCGTTGTTAAGCAGACCGGTTCGCCGATCCGCCGCCCGAAAGACCAGCTAGCTACGCTAAAAGGTCTGGGTCTGAACAAGATGCACAAAACACGTGAACTAGAAGACACGCCTTCGGTTCGCGGCATGGTCCGCAAAATCTCGCACATGGTCGAGATTATTGAGGAAAAAGGCTAACCCCTTTTGGGTACCCCCACCGTAAGGTGGGTAATTCACCCACCATTATGAAATCAAAGAACGCCTCGAGGGAAACTTCGGGGCGTTTTTGTTGTTCCGCTGTTTGGTAGTTGGAACGGTTGACAACTGAAGGAAAACATCAATCCTAAGATTAATGCATTCATAAGAGGGCACAAGAAATGGGTATTGGTTCATTGCTGGAGATTGTTAATGGAGCTCGCGAACTCGCAGCTTTTGCAAGAGTCGAACAAAATCAGAGAGGTAACGATAGGAAGATTCGTCAAATCAAAGACATTATCGAAGCTCTACGATATATTTATTTTTCGCCAAGAGGTGTGATTTCCTTGTTGGAGGAAATTGTTGACGGCAACGTACCTACAGAGCAACAAATCGAAACAATTTTGCCACGATTCAATGATGCTGGACCATTTGTTGACCGTATACATTTGAGATTTGATCCACCTGAGGGGCAGCCCAATAACACTCTCTCATTGAGAGCGGAAAGAGTGTTGCGTGAGATATCTTGGGGTAAAGGTGGAGTTCGTGAAAAGGTACAATTGCTCTTAAACAATTCGCTAACTTTCGGCGAAGAAGTTTCAGTTGAACAAGCTACTGAAATCCTAAATGAGATTCTTGCGTTGAACGAAGCAATTGAAGATGCGGAGGATGCGCTTGTAAAAGCTATGCGATAGCGCCTGACCTCCCCCAGGAGGGCGCCTTGTACCTACCTAGATCGGGCGCGACCCGCACCTTTGGGCAACCCGACTGCAAAAAGTTAACGCTTCCACCCACAAAATCGTACATACGCGTTGTGCACGCATTGTGTACGGGTTGTGCACGCGATATTCCGGCAAAAATGCCAAAGGTTAACGCGGGGCGTCGATCCACCCGCAACCCTCTTGCACCTAACCCCCATCCCGTTTATACGCGCGCAGTGGGCATCAGCCTACAGAATCAAATGTAATGCCGTGTTTACCCCTTTAGACGCAATCGGGGGGTAGTTCCGGCCAAAGGAGATAGCGTCATGAAATTGAATCAACTTAGCGATAACCCCGGTGCAACCAAACGCGCAAAGCGTGTTGGCCGTGGTCCAGGTTCCGGTACCGGTAAAATGGGTGGCCGTGGTATCAAGGGTCAAAAATCCCGTTCGGGTGTTACTATTGGCGGTTTTGAAGGCGGCCAGATGCCACTATACATGCGTTTGCCAAAACGTGGCTTCAACATGCGTAACCCCAAGAAACATGCGGTTATCAACCTAGGCATCCTACAGAAATTCATCGACGAGAAGAAGATCGACGCCAAAAAAGACATCACTGAAGATGTCCTGATTGAATCCGGTCTCGTTCGTCGCAAGTTGGACGGCGTTCGCCTTCTAGCCAAAGGTGAACTGACATCTAAAGTAAATCTGACTGTTACTGGTGCCTCGAAATCTGCTGTAGAAGCGGTCGAAAAAGCCGGCGGTTCCGTAACTCTTCCGGCATAAGCCGAAAAGAGTGGCGCGAATGACTTGTGGGCGCGCCGTTTGCGCCTTACATCTTAGACAGTGAAAATATTTCGCGCCGCTGGTACCCTCCAACAGGGGGTTCGGCGGCGCAGTTTTTGGAGGGCCTTTAATGGCATCGGCAGCAGAACAAATGGCATCGAACCTAAGCTGGGGTTCTTTTGGTAAAGCCAAAGAGCTTCAACAGCGCATCATGTTCGCGCTTGGTTTGTTGTTGGTTTACCGTTTGGGTACTTATATCCCCGTTCCGGGAATTGATGCGACACAATTGGCCGCGTTCTTTGAATCGACGCGCGGTGGCATCGGTGACATGCTCAACATGTTCACAGGTGGTGCGGTCAGCCGTATGGCGATCTTCTCGCTTGGTATTATGCCGTATATTTCGGCCTCCATTATCATTCAGCTTTTGACTTCGATGGTTCCACAACTGGAAGCCTTGAAGAAAGAGGGTGAGCAGGGCCGTAAGAAAATCAACCAGTACACTCGGTACGGTACGGTTTTCCTTGCTATGTTCCAATCCTACGCTTTGGCAGCGGGTCTTGAATCGCAAGGTCTTGCGTCTGATCCCGGCCTGTTCTTCCGTGCGACCGTGATGATTACGCTGGTTGGCGGAACCATGTTCCTTATGTGGTTGGGCGAACAGATCACAGCACGCGGTATTGGCAACGGTATCTCGTTGATCATATTCGTGGGCATCGTAGCCGAGCTTCCAGCCGCTTTGGCACAGTTCTTCGCATCCGGTCGTTCCGGCGCGCTAAGCCCTGCACTGATTATTGGCGTTATGG
>CALCGO010000096.1 GCA_937901055.1 uncultured Rhodobacterales bacterium | reverse complement strand
GATGAGGATGCTTGATGGCCTGCGCGGCGGCCGTGTTGACGGGTAGTCAGCTTTCACAGCTGGTACTCGTGTCCGTTCTCAATGCTCACTATGGGAGCGTTTCCAAACTTTTCGGGCTCGGCACCGTGGATATTCGGCTTCATCCGACACAACGATCTTGGCGTCAATATACTCTTCGTGCTTTCTGGTTATCTGTTGTCGTGGCAATTGTTTCGAAGGTACACAAATTCCGGTTCCATAGCGGTAAGACCGTTTATGCGCATCGAATCTTTCAAACTTATCCGCTGCATCTGGCTGCGCAACGGTTGGCCCCGATTCTAATCCTATTGGTTCGCAACGGCAGAGCGCTAGCCATGTTGTCCGCAGCATTCGCCCTGCTTACAGTTGGCTGGAGCTACGGCGTGCTAACCACATATCCACAACTTGCGGATCATTCGTTGATAGACTTGAAGCTAGCAGGACGAGACAGCGATATAGAACTGTTTTACAAGCACCTCTATATCTCGATGCCGGTTCGTCTCAGCCAATTCATTTTTGGAATGGTCGGGGCATGGGTAGTATTGAATCGCACTTCAATGCTGTCGAGAATTCGTGGGGCAACCAAGGTTATGCTGGTGACCCTCATTGTGATTGGCGCAGCGTTACCGCTAGTTCGCAACCCGTTCACGATCCTCGCGTACAGCTATCGGCCTATCGTCTACTTCGAACTGTTGTTTGGCCGCGTAACTTTTGCCGCGGCTATCGCCACGATGATAGTTATGATGCATTCAGGTGCTCTACCTACGCTTAAGAAACAGCTTTCGGCACAGATATTTGAAACCGTCGCCCGCTTCAGTTTTTCGATGTATTTATTCCACCCGATATTTATATATCTGGGCATCGTTATGTTTATCGGCACAGACAAGACCGACACCATTTCCGTTCTTCAATATGTGGGTGTTTGCACAGTGGGAATTTTAGGCTCGATGCTTTTCGGGCTCATCACATGGCACGTAATTGAGAGTCCTGCCATCCGTTTTAGCCAAAAGAAATTTGGGTGACGGCTTAAGAAACTTCCAGAACTATCTTCCCGATATGCCCCGAGCTTTCGATCCGGCGATGTGCATCGGCGGCTTGTTCGAGAGGGAAGGTTGAATCCATCACAGGTGCGATTCGACCTGCCTCGATCATCGGCCAGACGATTTCACGCAATGCCTCTGCGATCACCGCTTTGTCCTGAATGGATCGCGGTCGCAACGTAGACCCCGTAACCGTAATCCGTTTCGCCATAATCTGGGCGAAGTTGATCTCGGCCTTTGCGCCACCCAAAAAGGCTATCATTGCCAACCTGCCATCCAGCGCGAGCGCGCGGATATTGCGGGCAATATAGGTGCCCCCCACCATATCCAAAATAAGATCAACTCCGCGCCCGTTCGTGGCGGCCTTGGTTACCTTAACGTAATCCTCTTCGTTGTAGTTGATCGCCAGCTCTGCTCCCAACTCAACACATTTGGCACATTTTTCAGCCGAACCCGCTGTGGCAAACACCCGTGCGCCCATAGCGCTCGCCAACTGAATTGCCGTCGTGCCGATGCCAGACGTGCCTCCGTGGACCAAGAATACCTCGCCCGCTTCCAGACACCCACGTTCGAACACATTGGTCCAGACGGTGAAAAAGGTTTCAGGCAAAGCTGCAGCTTCGATCATCGAGAGGCCAGCAGGAACGGCAAGCGCGTGATCTTGATGAGTGGTCACATATTCCGCGTAGCCCCCACCCGGAAGCAGCGCACAAACCTTATCGCCAACTGCCCAACGGCTGACGCCAGTGCCAACGGCAACCACCTCGCCGGCACATTCCAGTCCGGGCAAATCGGACGCATCAGGTGGTGGCGCATACGCCCCTGCTCGTTGCAATGCATCGGGGCGATTAACGCCTGCGGCGACTACTTTGATTAAGATATCCTCGGCACCTTGAACCGGGATAGGCCGCGTCACGGGGCGCAAAACTTCTGGTCCGCCGGGTTCGCTGATTTCGATCGCCCGCATTGTGGTAGGTAAAGTCATAAAACTTCCTTAACTTGTATGGGCATAGTCCCAATAAAGCGAACGCGCCCGCGTCCCGATCTGGGTTGAGGGCATCTGCTTATCTTCAAACCGCGTCACAGGCGTGATTTTTGACGCATTCCCCGTCAAGAAAATCTCGCTCGCATCGGTGAAATCCTGAACAGTCAAACTGGCTTCCGTCACCTTCAACCCATCATCTTTCAGCAAGGCAATCGTCCGTTGACGCGTAATCCCGTTAAGGAACGTACCGTTGGGCGTAGGGGTAAACACCTCACCATCGCGCACAAGAAACACGTTGGTACTGGAGGTCTCGGCAACGTTATCATCGGCATCCATCGACAACGCAGTGTTGAAGCCGCGGCTAAGAGCTTCCTGTGCGATACGGCCGTTATTAGGGTAAAGGCAGGCGGCTTTTGCCTCCGTCAGCGCCATATCCTGACGAGGGCGGCGATAGGGCGAAACCGTCAGCGCGAAATCTTCGGCCTTTGGCATGGGCAATTCTTCGATACAAATCGCATATGCGCCGGACGCCGGATCCGCACCCAACATCGTGGCGTCGCCTTCAACTGACCACATCATCGGGCGCAAGTACAATTCAGCATCCGGTGCAAACTTAGCCACACCTTCGCGGATGATCCCTTCAATCGTGTCGTCTCCAACTGGCGCATCATAGCCCATAGATTTGGCCGAACGGATAATACGCTGCGAGTGCAAATCCAGATCCGGCATCACGCCTTCAAAATACCGCGCGCCGTCAAACACCATGGAACCAAGCCACGTCGCATGATCCGCCGCGCCCATAATCATCGTATTGCCCTCACGCCATTCGCCATTGAACCACGTCAGAATTTTGCCACCTAAAGCCATCGTCTATTTCCTTATCGAACCGGGAAACCCTTCCTGAGCCTCCCCCGGCGCTGTTACTTTATCCAATATTTTACCGGGGCCCGACATGAACGCCTTGACCAAAGAGTTCCCGCGCATGGTTGCCTTGAACTTCTCGAACTGCATGACGTTGTTAATACGACGGTCGATAAACGCAGCCGTATCTTCGCCACCACTTTCATCGCCCAACCAGAACAGAACGGCCGAGGAATACACCGCCGACAGGGTCGCGCGTTTCGTATACCAGTTCACATCACGGCTGCTATCGCCCAGCGCATTCCAGATTGTATCCGCGGTGTTCCAGATCGCCTTCGCCCCATCACCCGCATGTGTTGGCAAAGCGAACAATGCAGACCCGCGACGAACCTCCTCGCGGTGCGTTTCAACCAGTTCAAGACGCAACCGAATGCCGCTGGCGATCTTCTCGCTGTAGCGCATGCCGGAAGTGTCTGCGGCTTCCATAGCCTCTGCCAACCGCAGATCACCATCGTAATGAAATGCCAGTGCCAGATCGACAGCGCCGCGCGGGAAGGCTAGCGCCGCCAGCCCCGCATCCACACCCGAATCGTTGATCCCTGCGGCCAGCGTTTCTGAACTCCACCCATCGAAAACCACGTGCGGAAGGGCCGCTTCCAGCACTTTTACGCGCGTTTCCGCGATATGATCTGCTTCGGTTTTCTTTGATTTGGTCATTTGGGCCTCGCATTCATGGACACCATAGACAGATTGTCCGGCAGTTGCTATAGAGCGCGTTCCTGCAATTCTGCTAAATCTAACCTAGAAAGGTGGTGTAACCACATGCAGGTATCGGTTCGTGATAACAACGTCGAACAGGCTCTACGTGCTCTGAAGAAAAAACTTCAGCGCGAAGGCGTTTTCCGTGAAATGAAGCTTAAGCAACATTTCGAAAAACCTTCCGTGCGCAAAGCACGCGAGAAAGCTGAAGCTATCCGTCGTCAACGCAAGTTGGCGCGCAAGAAATTGCAACGCGAAGGCATGCTGTAAGGCTGAACTGAGTTGGGTTTAGGCCCGAATTTGACGACCCCCGCATGCAAGTGTGGGGGTTTGTCGTTTCTAACGCATCCAGAAACCGCGGTTTTTGATTTTTTTACGTAGCTTTTCTTCGGGTTTCATCAGGTCGTCGGGCGTAATTATCGCCCGCAACTTATGCCCCCGCTTTTGAAATACCAACCGCCGAAAAGCTTCGGATTCCTTCAGCAATTTCTTGATTTTATTGGGAGCGCAAACCTCCTCCAAGACATCAATCACATGTTGCGACTCGCGCGCATAGAGCAGCGACAGAACGCGATAATGGCACGTCACCGGCCCATCGAGGGCCCGAGCCGGTTGCAATCCTTTCCCTCCACCAAGCGCATGGATAACCAACGGCAAAGCTATCTGGTCTAACCACGGATGCAGCGTCTGCCCATCCAGTTCCGCGGGTGGGTTGTCCCGTATGGCCGTCGCGTATTCCAGAAACTTGTCGCCAAATATCTTCGGGCATTTGTAATAGAAAAACCCAGCGTTGAAATACAGGTAGCGCTGCCAGTATTCATCCGGCTGCGCCATATCCAGCGAGCTTTCAAAATCCAGTCCGAACTTATCATATAGCGACTTCCAGATGTCGGCATACCCTGGTCCGTAAAGGTCGGGCTCCGGCCAAGTGCCCTCGCACTTTGAGGATGCACTAGGTCTATCAAAGTTGAAGAGGATTTCATCCAGCGAGCCAGTGAACAAAGTGTCGGTATCGAAAAATACAAACGGCTCCCCTTCGGGCAACAGCGCCAGCGCCTCGATTTTGTTCCCGTTCGGATAGGCTGAGCCAAAAGTTTTGGAGTGCAACGGAACGATTTCGGCCCCAAGGCTTTCCAACATATCGCGCGTGGGTTCATCGGCTATGCGCGGGTCAAAATCCCAAATGTCACCGGGTTGCGGCTCCGCCATAAAAATTTTGAACTTTTCATCGCCGTGAAACTTGCGAAACGAGGCCATAAACAACAAAGCCTCATATTGAAGCCGCCCGCCTTGAACGATGCAAAGGATGTTGATCATGCGACTCTCCGATGATGAAATGCGCACGGCACAAAAGACCAGACTTCCCCCGCAAGTTCAACTCAATAAGCCGATTGCGCTTGGCCAATTGCTGGCATATACCGCCTCCAATGCACCCGTAGCTCAGCTGGATAGAGCGCTGCCCTCCGAAGGCAGAGGTCACAGGTTCGAATCCTGTCGGGTGCACCAACTAAATCAACAGCTTAGCAGCGCTATCTCCTGCCACTTTTCAGTTCCGAAATGATTCACACCAAACTCCACCATTTCCGACGCTATCTGGTCCGCTTTTCCTCAGCGTACTGGGTTAATATCTGACAGATACGGGATCAGTTTTCACCCCGTGCGGCATTATTAACAAGGAAATTTGCGCGAGGCTTGCTTGTCAGCACCCCTCTTCTCTCATCTATTCAAAATTGGAAAGATTGCTTGGTTCCGAGCGTCGGTTCGATCGAACTAATCGTCAACACCAACAAACTTGGCAGAAAACTCGTTCGTCGGCATCAACACTGTGTGGATTCCAGACGCTACAGGGTTGACCCCCGTTATGATCAAAGCCGCGACGGTAACTCCGAAACTCAAAACGAGGCTCGTCAAGAGCACAAAATCTAACGAAATTGCCCCAGATTCTGAATCGCAAAACTCTTTAAGAGTCGTCAAAAACATACCGTAATACCTATTACCACACACTGTATTAAGTGAATTACTTAGTTATATATACAAATTATAGCCATCCCAACCATAACAAGGACACAAAGGGAGTGTCAACTTTTTTGACGGTTCGTGAAACGAAGAACAAAAACGCCTCTGTTAGCGAGGGCAACTTTATCTTCACCGGGGTATGCGTTCGCCTTGACCAATGCTTATTTTCGCAATGCTAGCTTCCAAACGATAACAATCGTTTCAGCCCGCCACCTTTCGGGGCTTTGGGGACATACTTGTCCAACTCGGCCTCCAGATCCGCGCCGTCGATTATATCCCATCCATCCAACACTCGCTGATGCAAGAATTCGGCGATCGGTATGATTGCGTCGCGATACCGTTGATCCTGAAAGATATTTTCTGCCACATCTTCCAACTCGAACCAAACTGACTCAGGGTCACTTTCCCCGCTAAGACCAACAATCAAGCGGGTTAGTTCGTCGATACGAGAAACATCCCCACTACAACAGGAGCTTGAAGAGCAAGCCTCGGTTTCGGCGATCTGCCCACCAAACAGCTCAATCACTCTGTTCTCCAACGTCCGCACTAACGGGCCGATTTTGTTGCTCGAAAATGTTTTTTCGCTGACTAACATCGGAGGGCGCGGGAACATCTGTACGGAAATAATCCTCAACTCCAGCGCGCGGGCTGTTAGTGCGTGGCCCGCCTCGTAAATGGCAAGGCGGAATTCGGGGTCGGCGCAGCGGCCAGTAGGTAACGGACAAGTAGCGGTAGTCATAATGGGCCTTACTTCAGTTATTCAGCGGGTTTTTCAGCTGGTTTCTCAGCCGTAACATCTTCGGCCACAACTTCGACGCTCTGTTGATCCGATTTGCCAGACGGGTCCGCAAAACGGTCGTTCAGACTTTGGATATGGTTGGCCGCGATCTCGCGCACCACCCGCATTTTTTTACTTGCCCGCACGCCCCAGCCAACAGGTTCCATACGGAAAATCGAATGCAAGCCACTGGCACTTTTCAAGAAGGCATTACGCAAGTCCAACTCGACTTGGCCGTAAGCCTCGCTAAGTTTCAGGGCGACACGTTTAGCGACAGCACCGCGGACCCAGTAATGAAACACACCAGCCAGAATGGCCACAGCGGCTACCCCTGCAATGGTGTTCCACAGATTGGTCTGAAACCACTCAAATGTGAATATCGCGGCCGGTGGAAGCCAATGGAAATAGCTCATCAACCCGACCGCCAAAAGGACCACACCCGCCAGTGCAATTCCGTCTCCGATAAGAACGCCGCGCCGCCAACGTGCCTTGGCCTCACGCAGCTTCGGCAAGATATCATGTTCCAATTCGTTCGCGACCGTCTCTAGCACTCCAACGATGCGATAGTTGCGCTGCACTTCGACCTCGTTCATACGATCATGAATCGCCTTAAGGTCTGCGTCACGTTTGGATTGGAACCGTTCGCGAAGCGCATCATCCTCGATCGGGACCGAGGCATCTTCATTATAGATCGTATAGAATCGGCCAGATGACAGCCCGCCTTGCGCCATCGCCCTTTGCCAAGCACCTACAATTTCTTCGGTATTATCGTCTTTCGCGGCAGTATCTATCTGGTTGAGGATATAGAAAAACTTCGCGGTATCGGCACGCGAAACGGTTCTCGTAACCAGATGTTCCAACGTGTCCTGCATCGCCCCCGGCTCAGGATGCCGCGCATCAAAAAATATCAACACCAGATCGGAAAGGTCGATTATCCGGTCCGTGATCCGCAAGGTCGCACGGCGTTGGTCATCCGCATCAAATCCCGGAGAATCAATGATAATTTTGTTTTTGATCTTGCTTTGGTTGGTCGTGCGCAGTTGCAGGTAACTCTCGATCCGGTTGCCCTCACCCTTGGCGACTTTTTCGATCTCGTGCGAAATGCCGTAGAACGGAAACCGAGGGTCCGCGTCCAGCGCCAAACCGGGCAATGTCTGACCGCCTTTGGTCGCACCCGCTCCGTAACAAATCACGGTAAACTTATCATCAACGGCTTGATTGCCGGTGTCTTGCAGCGTTTCACCAACGTAGTCATTAATAAATGTCGATTTGCCAGATGAAAACGTCCCCAAAACCGAGATCAATGGCCACCATGAAATCCGCGACGCGAGCGAGCTTTCTTTATCCAGCAACCCGATCCGATATAGAATCTTGTCCAATTTGTAATACGTCGGCAGGACCTCCAGCAGCGCGGGGTTTTCCGCCTTCAGGTGGCTTTCCAGATGTTCGAGGCGTTTTTTAAGAAACTGGCTCATGGATGCTCCCACATATTAATTCTGTTGATCGACACGCGTCTTCAAATCAGCCGCCAAGTCTGGTGCAATTGATTGTAGCACCCCAAACATAGCCATTGCCTGTGGTATGTTGCCCGCCTGAAGCGCCAACAAACCAACGGCATGGAACTGCGTCGCTGCCTCGGCCATACGGCCGGTGTTGTAGTATAGGTTGCCAAGTTCGCCCTGAACGGTCGCGTCGCCGGGGAAATCATTAGCTAGGTCTTTGTAAAGGAACTCCGCGGTGACTGCATCGCCGCTCCAAAACGCCTGACGCGCTTCACCCAAGCGGGCATCCATATCCTGTGGATTTGTCGATTGTGGAACCGCCGTGTCAGCAGGTGCAAACACGGGATCTGCCGCTGGTGCGGGTGTCGGGGCCGCTTGTGGCTCGGGGACTGGCTGCGA
>CALCGO010000095.1 GCA_937901055.1 uncultured Rhodobacterales bacterium | reverse complement strand
CCGGCGGGCCGTTGGCTGGAATGTTGGGCAGAGGAGGGCAAGGGATGAGCTTGGCTTTATCTGGCGAGTTGCAGGGCGCGATTTATGAAGCCTTGACCGCGGATGCGGGGTTGGTCGCCTTGGTCGGCGCAGAGATTTACGATGCGGTCCGGTGGAGCATTGCCTTTGGGCGAGCATGTGACGCTGGGCGAAGAGGTGGTGAAGCCGTTTGGTTCCGTGACATCAAGTGGCGGAGTGCATGATTTTGACGTTGCCGTTCATTCGACGGCGAACGGGTTTTCGGCGGCGAAGGTGGTTGCGGCGGCGGTTTCCGACGTGTTGATGGATGCGAATCTGAACGTTTCAGGTGGGCATTTGGTGTCACTGCGGTTTTTGAAGGCTAAGGCCAAACGCGGGATTGCGCCGGAGTTGCGGCGAATTGAGATGCGGTTTCGGGCCGTTGTTGAAGATATTTAATCAAAGGATTTCAAAATGGTAGCGCAAAAAGGTAAGGATCTTTTGATCAAGATCGATATGGACGGGTCAGGCACGTTTGAAACGGTCGCGGGCCTTCGGGCGAGCCGCATTTCGTTTAATGCCGAGACCGTAGATGTTACGAATTTAGGCAGCGCTGGTGGTTGGCGAGAGCTTCTGGGCGGGGCCGGTGTTCGCTCGGCCTCGATCAGCGGGTCCGGGGTCTTTCGGGATGAAAACACGGATGAACGGGCGCGACAAATTTTCTTCGATGGCGAAATACTACCGTTTCAGGTGATCATCCCCGACTTCGGAGTTGTCGAGGGGCCGTTCCAACTGACGGCGGTAGAGTATTCCGGCCAGCATGACGGCGAGGCAGCGTATGAGTTGTCGATGGCGTCGGCTGGGGCGCTTACATTTACGGCCATTTGATGGTGAACCCGTATCGCGGTGAAGCGGAATTAGTGGTCGGGGGTAGGGCCTATGTCATGCGCCTGCCGTTGGGTGTCTTGGCCGAGTTGGAGGCCGAAATGAAGGCCGATACCCTGATGGAGATGGTGCAACGTTTTGAAACTGGTGCGTTTTCGGCGCGGGATTTGGTTTTGTTATTGAAAGCCGGATTGCGTGGTGGGGGCAGTGATGTGGAGTTGGATGTTGACGGCGGCCCAATTGTGGCGGCGCAAGCGGCGGCAAGATTGTTGGCGGTGACATTCGCGATACCTGAATGAGCAAGGTCAACTGGGCCGCTTTGATGCGGTTGGGGTTGGTGGATTTGCGACTGTCACCAGATCGGTTTTGGGGGCTTACACCTGCGGAATTGATGTTGATGGCTGGGTCGGGCGGCGAGGTGAATTCGCTATCTCGTACCGGGTTTGCCGATTTGGCGGCGTCGTTTCCTGATGGAACTAGGGGGTAAATATGGCCGTTGAGACGGATTTGGAAAACCTGGACGGGTTGCTAGATGATCTTGAGGGGTCGTTGGTTGGCACGCAGGTGGCAACGTTGGCATTTCAGCAGGAACTTGAGGGGATGAAATTTTCGGTTGCAGGAGCTGGCGCCGAGGCGCGCGCCCTGAGTCGAAACCTTAGTTCGGGGTTGAAGTCGGCGATCGGGGATCTGGTGATCGACGGGGACCGGTTGTCAGATGTGCTGTCTGGGCTGGCGCAGAGCATGACGGATGCGGCGTTTAATCGTGCGATATCACCGGTTACGGATGCGCTTGGCGGCGCGATAGGCGGGCTGATTTCGGGGGTGCTACCTTTCGAAAATGGGGGTGCTTTTAGTGGTGGCCGTGTGGCGGCCTTTGCGCGTGGGGGTGTGGTTGATGGACCGACGCATTTTCCGATGCGTGGAGGTGTAGGTCTGATGGGTGAAGCAGGGCCGGAGGCAATCATGCCGTTAGCGCGTGGCGCCGATGGAAAGTTGGGCGTTCGTGGCGGTGGGGGGGCTGTTGTGAACGTGACGATGAACATTTCTACACCGGATGTAGCGGGGTTCCAGCGTTCACGCACGCAGATTTCAGCGGGGATTTCGCGAGCGATTCAGCGTGGACAACGGAACCTTTAAGCAGGAGAGCAGCATGAACTTTCACGAAATACGATTTCCAACAGACTTGTCCTTTGGTTCAATCGGTGGGCCCGAGCGACGGACCGAGATTGTCACTTTGACGAACGGGTTTGAGGAGCGGAATAGCCCTTGGTCACAGTCTCGTCGGCGTTATGATGCTGGCTTCGGGATGCGGTCATTGGATGATTTGTCAGTCTTGATCGGGTTTTTCGAGGCGCGATCGGGGCAATTGTTCGGGTTTCGTTGGAAAGATTGGGCAGACTATAAGTCATGTTTGCCATCCGAAGACATCGATGCGACGGATCAGGTGATCGGGACAGGGGACGATGTTTCTTCGGTCTTTCAACTGGTTAAGAACTACCGTTCCGGAGATGCGGTTCAAATTCGGGAGATTACCAAGCCAGTTCTGCATTTCGTGAAGGTGGCGATTTCTGGAGATTTGCAGGTTCTTGGCGCGGATTATGCCGTTGATTTCGAAACGGGGGAGCTGACGTTTACAGCGCCGCCTGCGGATGGGGCGTTGGTTACGGCGGGGTTTGAATTTGATGTCCCGGTGCGCTTCGATACGGACCGGATTGAAAGCTCGGTCGGTGGATTTTCAGCTGGGGAAATTCCTTCGGTTCCGGTGGTCGAGGTGCGAGTCTGATGCGTAGTGTAAGTGTTGAGATGCAGGCGCGGCTGAATAGCGGTGCCACGACGATGTGCCGTGTTTGGTTAGTTGTGCGACGTGATGGTGTGCGGTTTGGCTTCACGGACCATGATCGGGATTTGTCTATCGAGGGCGATACCTTCAAGGCTGGTAGCGGGTTAGATGCATCTGTTCTGGAAGCCTCCACTGGCTTGAGTGTGGATAATGGCCAAGCCGTTGGATCATTGAGCGCTGCAGGGTTGACTGAAGTCGATATTTTGGCGGGGCGCTATGACGGGGCCGAGGTCTGGCAGTGGCTGGTAGATTGGTCATCGCCGGAGCTGAAGGTCTTGCTGTTTCGCGGGTTACTTGGAGAAATACGCCGTGGCACGGGTGCGTTCGAAGCCGAGTTGCGCGGGATTACCGAAGTCTTAAACCAACCTTCGGGGCGGATGTACTTGCGCCAGTGTGACCGGGTTTTCGGGGATGTGAAGTGCGGGGTTGATGCGGATGATCCGACGTTTTCGGCTGATGTGACTGTGCTGGCGACTGTTGGCAAACGTGGATTTTCTTTCAGCGGGTTAGGTGGGTTTCAAAATGGTTGGTTCACGAATGGGGTGATCCGCTGGGCCTCGGGTTTCACTTCTTTGGTGAAAGTTGACGCCGATGGAATGCTGGAGGTTTGGGAAGATATTGACGTTGCGGTGGGTGACGGGGCGCGGGTAATTGCGGGGTGCGATAAACAGGCGGAAACATGTCGCGTCAAGTTTGGTAACCTGTTGAATTTTCGAGGTTTCCCTCATATTCCCGGCGAAGATTGGGTGACGGCTTATCCGGCAAGTGGCGAGATGCATGACGGTGGCAGTTTGAATGCGGCCTGACGTAGTGACCGCGGCGCGGCGATGGATCGGAACGCCATATGAGCATCAAGCGAGTTGCGAGGGATCAGGGGCGGATTTGGCCGCAG
>CALCGO010000094.1 GCA_937901055.1 uncultured Rhodobacterales bacterium | reverse complement strand
TTTAGAATAAAAGCCGACGTAATCGGCTTTTATTCAATCTGCCCTTAATCCCCAAAAACACGTCTGAAGATCGTATCCACGTGTTTGGTATGATACCCGAGGTCGAACTTATCGTCGATCTCGGCGTCTGTCAGGGCGGCCGTCACTTCTGGGTCCGCCTTCAGTTCAGTCATGAAATCGGCATCTTCTTCCCAAACCCGCATCGCATTGCGTTGGACCAGTCGATAGCTGTCTTCGCGGCTAAGTCCTTTTTGGGTCAAGGCCAGAAGCACACGTTGCGAATGCACCAAGCCACGGAACTTGTTCATGTTTTTCAGCATGTTGTCTGGATACACCAACAACTTGTCGATCACCATTGTCAGGCGTTGCAACGCAAAATCCAAAGTGATGGTCGTATCTGGCCCGATGTTGCGCTCAACCGAGCTGTGCGAAATATCACGTTCGTGCCAAAGCGTTACGTTTTCCATCGCGGGAACCACGGCCATACGGACAACGCGTGACAAGCCGGTCAGGTTTTCCGTCAAAATCGGGTTACGTTTGTGTGGCATCGCGGAGGAGCCTTTTTGACCCGGTGCGAAAAACTCTTCTGCTTCCAGAACTTCCGTACGCTGCATGTGGCGGATTTCAGTCGAGACATTCTCGATGGACGCGCCAACAACACCAAGCGCTGCAAAGAACGCTGCGTGGCGATCACGCGGAATGACCTGCGTGCTGATTGGTTCGGCTTTTAGACCCAGCTGTTCGCACACGTATTCTTCAACCGATGGGTCGATATTCGCAAACGTCCCAACCGCACCCGAAATTGCACCCGTTGCGATTTCATCGCGGGCGACTTTGAGGCGAGCGAGGTTACGATCCATCTCGGCATAGAAACGCGCGAAAGTTAGACCCATTGTTGTAGGTTCGGCGTGAATGCCGTGGCTGCGACCAATGCGGATGGTGTCTTTGTGCTCGAAAGCGCGCCGTTTCAGAGCTTCCAGAAGCTTGTCAACGTCAGCAATCAGAATATCGGCAGCTTCAACCAGCTGAACATTGAAACAAGTATCCAGAACATCCGAGGACGTCATGCCTTGGTGCACAAAACGCGCCTCTTCGTTTCCGATAATCTCGGCCAAATGCGTCAGGAACGCAATTACGTCATGCTTGGTGACTGCTTCGATCTCATCAATCCGCGCCACATCGAACTTGACGTCTTTTGCTTTCCAAACTGCTGCGGCGCTCTCCTTCGGGATCACCCCAAGGGCGGCTTGCGCGTCGCAGGCGTGCGCCTCGATCTCGTACCAGATGCGGAATTTGTTTTCGGGCGACCAGATGGCGACCATTTCGGGGCGGGAATAGCGAGGGATCATAGGCATGCTCTTTTCGACAGAGGAATGATAGGCGCGGCCTAACAAAGCGCGCCGGAAATATCAACTGCGAAGCGGGATACCTATTGTCTCAGGTTAGATCGTGGAACGGGCATTCGGGTTAATAATCGCCTGCGATTGCGCGTCTTTACGAAATGTTCGCGGTGACTTACCGGTCGTGGCGGTGAAAACACGCGTGAAATACGCCGGTGTCTGGAACCCCAGGTCATCGGAAATCTCGCGGACTTTCAATCTGGTATTGGCCAAACTACGTCGCGCTTCAAGCATCGTGCGATCCTGAATAAGCTTGGTCGCCGGTTTTCCGGTCGTTTCACGGCAAACACGGGTGAGGTGGGTCGTTGTTACCTCCAACGCACCTGCATAATCTTTGACAGTGTCAGGCGTACCGAAGCGATCTTCAAGCCGTGCGATAAACTTACGCATAAGACGACGGCGCGCCGTATCATTGGAAAAACCTTTGCGCAGACTTCCGGATTTCATACGGCGATAGCGAATAGAAAGAAGGCCGGCGTGATGTAGCAGCGTTTCCTGACGATCAGGCGTATCTGCCACATATTCTGCATTCAAGTTGTTGAAATCACCTGTTAAATACGCCTGATCCCGTGGACTTGGCAGAACACTCATCATTGGTTCTTCGGGCATTGCGACAGGCAGATCTTTGACCATGGAAACCACCCAACCGACGGTACCAGGCGTGAATTCAAAGCCGTGAACGGTCAAATTCGGGATGAAAAGCGCGGTGTTTGCGCCAAAACCATGCGTGACTCCGTCAATAACGACACGGCCACCGCCACGCGTAATCCAGAAAAACTGGTGTAAATCATAATGGCGATGTTCGTCCAGCCGCCACGGTTGTTTCAGCCCTCGGGCGGAAATACTTTCACAGTGCACAGCCTCCGACGGCTGCCCTGTGGACCGCAATTCGCGGTACAGGTCATAGGATAATGTATTCAATTGTCTGCCTCAGATGTTCGTTTTTTTATTGTAACTTACCGGATTCATGTATTTTTTCAATACATTTCCCAAATAATTACAACTATCCAACAGCAGGCACATTATCTACGCCCGACAGAATCAGCACATACTAGGGGTGGTATTCAGGAAAGGTCGTTGTGCCGCAAAATTCGATCTGCGAGGGCCGAAATGTTGGTCTGATCGTCTAGAGAAACCTGTTGCCAGTCCCGCATTTTGTTACGAAACCACGACCGTTGACGCTTGGCAAATTGTCTCGTCGCGATCGTCGCACTTTCTTTTGCATCATCTAGCGAACACTCATTGCGCAAATAGGCGATCAATTCACGCGCACCAAGCGCGCGGGATGAGGGTAGGGATGGCTCCCACCCAGCGTGCAGCACTGCCCTACACTCATCGAGTGCTCCGCCTGCGACCATTGTGTCAAATCGGCGTGCAATCCGTGCGTTTAGCCAATCCGTGTTGGAATTAAGAACGACAGCTGAGGCTGAAGGCAACGACACTATTGCCGCTGGCGTATCTTGTTGCCACGACGCCAAACCCCGTCCGGTTGATTGCATAACCTCCCAAGCGCGCTGCAACCGCATCGGATTATCCGTGTCGGTATTTGCTAACGTCGCCGGGTCGTGAGTTGCCAAATACTCTATGAATTCTGCGCCTTGCGAGGCACTCCTTATCTCATTGCCTTCGTTGCGTACATGGGTTGGTGTTTCCGGTATCTCAGCTAAACCCGAAGTCAACGCGGAGAAATACAATCCAGTTCCACCCAGAATGATCACGCGACGGTCAGTGCTCTCCAATACCTTCACGACATCCCGCAACCAAGCCCCAACCGAATAGGTTTGGCGCAGCGGCACATGTCCGTACAGATGATGTGGCGCGGCCTTTTCGTCCGTTTCGCTGGGGCGCGCCGTTAGAACCCGCCACGTGTCGTAGACCTGCAACGCGTCGGCGTTAACGATGCAACCACCGGACTTGCGCGCGATTTCAATGCCCAATGAGGATTTGCCAGAGGCCGTTGGGCCACAAATCAATATCGGCTTACCTTTGGGATATGTGGTTGTATTCATGGGTTTAGACACTAGTTCTTAATCAACAGCATAACAAGTTACTTACGTTTTATTTAACATAATATCTATTATGCGATTCCAGCTACGTGCGCATAAACTCAACTACGAGTTCACCACCCTATACTGATTACTGTTTTTCTCGGTCCACAGAACCTTCAGAACATAGCCCTCGTCCGTTTGTTCTTCGCTTTGAACGACGTTGTGCGCGTAAAGCCACGCACGACCTTTGCCTTGTGAATAATCCAGGTTTAGCGTTTCTGCAAACACCGGCTCGGCTAATGCGTCCTCGACAGCGTCGTACAACTGATCCAACCCCTCGCCGGTGACCGCGGAGGTAATACAGTGCTTGCTGTCGCGTTCTGCTGCGGTTCTGAACGCGTCTGCCTCGGCTTGTGGCACGTTGTCGATCTTGTTCCACACTTCTAACATGCCCTCTTGGGCTTTGTCTGAAATGCCTATCTCCGTAAGGATTTCAACAACGTCACGCGCTTGCTCAACCGTCTCGGGATGCGAGATGTCACGGACATGCAACACAAGATCGGCGTCCAACACCTCCTCCAACGTCGCACGGAAAGCGGCAACCAACTGCGTCGGTAGATCGGAAATAAACCCAACCGTGTCCGACAAAATTATTTTTCGTCCAGACGGCAGTTCAATACCGCGCATTGTCGGGTCTAATGTGGCAAAAAGCATGTCTTTTGCCATCACATCCGCACCAGTTATCTTGTTGAAAATAGTAGATTTACCGGCATTGGTATATCCAACGAGCGCAACAATAGGATAGGGCACTTTCTTACGCGCAGCCCTATGCAATGCACGGGTTTTTACCACTTTGTTTAGCTGGGTTTTGATCCGATGAATCTGGTCATCGATGGCACGACGGTCGGATTCAATCTGTGTTTCACCCGGCCCGCCGATGAAACCAAGACCACCACGTTGGCGTTCCAAGTGGGTCCAACTGCGGACAAGTCGGGATTTCTGGTACGTCAAATGCGCAAGGTCGACCTGTAACACACCCTCGCGGGTCGCAGCACGGGCCGAGAATATCTCCAAGATCAGACCTGTGCGGTCAAAGATTTTGACGTCCC
>CALCGO010000093.1 GCA_937901055.1 uncultured Rhodobacterales bacterium | reverse complement strand
TTGTCGCTCGACCGTCGCGCAATGGCTGATGTGCGCGGAAGCCGCATGGCCATGATCTTTCAAGAACCGATGACCTCGCTAAATCCCAGTCTGACAATCGGCGAACAGATGGCCGAAATGCTAACCCGCCATCGTGGGTCATCACGCAAACAGGCGCTGGAAAAAGCGGCCTTCTGGCTGGAAAAGGTGGGTATTCCAGCGGCCACTAACCGCTTGAGGCAGTATCCCCATCACTTATCAGGCGGGCTACGCCAGCGGGTGATGATTGCGATGATGCTGATGTGTGAACCCGAATTCATTATAGCCGATGAACCGACCACGGCACTTGACGTCAGCATTCAAGCGCAAATCCTGTTCTTGCTGTCATCGCTGCAACGCGAATTGGGCATGACAATGATTTTTATCACCCATGACCTTGGCGTCGTTTCCCGGATCGCAGACCATGTGGCGGTGATGTACGGCGGCCAGCTTGTCGAACTGGCCCCGACGGCTGATCTTTTTGCGCGCCCACAGCACCCTTATACACGTGGTCTGATCAACTGCATCCCGATCCCCGGCAAAACTAAACCGGGCGCACATTTGGGTTCGATCCCCGGTTCAATTCCATCTTTAGCGGGCAAGCTGCAGGGTTGTGCTTTTGCACCGCGTTGCGATTTCGCCACTGCCAATTGCCGCACCGATACGCTTGCCCTAAGGGAAACAGGCTCCGATAGGGCCGTGCGCTGCCTCTACCCGATTAAGCCTAATGCATCGCCAGATGTCGCTTTAGAGGGCACACAATGAAAACTGATGCACTTCTTGAACTCCGAGATGTGTCTCGTAGCTTCATCGTTCGAAACGGACTCTTTGCCCCAAAAAAACAATTGCAGGCTGTTCGCGGTGTCTCGCTAAAGTTGATGCCTGGCGATGTACTGGCGCTCGTCGGTGAATCCGGCTGTGGCAAGACCACGCTGGCGAAGATGCTGCTGGATACTTTGCCTCCAAGCTCGGGTCAGATTTTACGCGGAGGCAGCGCCGCCAATGCGCGCAATCGTCGAGAGCGGACACGCCAATTGCAGGCGGTTTTCCAAGATCCATATTCCTCTCTTAATCCGCGCAAGACTATTGGAAATATTGTCTCGCTGCCGTTGCGTGTACACCAACAAGGCAACCCAGCCGAAATACGAGCCACGGTCGATCGGATCATGAACCTGGTTGGATTGCCACCGCGGTTCTATAACAGCTATCCAAACCAACTCTCTGGCGGTCAGCGGCAACGTGTGGCAATTGCCCGAGCACTGGTGCTGCGCCCCGAGATTATCATTTGCGATGAGCCAACCTCGGCCCTCGACGTTTCGGTTCAGTCGCAGATCCTGAACCTGTTGATTGACCTGCGTGCCGAACTCGGACTGAGCTATCTGTTCATTAGTCATGACCTTGCGGTGGTCGAACATTTGGCCAGCAAGGTTGCAGTCATGTATCTTGGCAGGATTGTGGAATCTGGGACTGCGCGAACGATTTTTGACAATCCGCGCCATCCTTATACGCGCGCCCTTTTAGCCTCGGTCCTAACGCCGGACCCCGGCAAGGGCGTGCCTGATATCCAACTTGGAGCAACATTTCCCAATCCACTTGCTCCGCCTTCAGGCTGTGCCTTTCACCCACGCTGCCCGCTGGCCCGGCCCGAGTGCAGGATCGAGGCCCCACCAAATGTCGTGGACGAAACTGGCGCAGTAGAGTGCCATCTCTACAAAGAGCCGATTTTGTAGCCGTCGATATTGTTTGGCCCCAGCTGCAAAAAAATCAGAACTCGCATCGGATGCAGCTGTCAAACAAATGAGAACACCCATCAAATTGCTAGCACGGCCTAAATCTATACGCTCAACAATTGACGCCACTCAGCGAGTGCAGCGGCACGGATTAGCTTGAAATTGGTGCGTGAGTAGAGGTGGCGTTACCAAACAAAATTACCCCCGAATGAATTTGTGCCCCCAACACTAAAGGCCCGTGGTCCGGGGCGCCAGGCCCTCCGAATGGAAGCCCCCGATCCATGGCCCTGAGGCTTAGCTGTATGGATTAGGCACAGTAACCCCTGCCGGTGGCCTATGACCCGAACAAAACTATCATGCGCTTACTGAGCCGCAGCAACGCGACAGGCAGAACGAAGGTGCATGCTCTATAGACGATAGTGCCTTGGCTCTTGGCTCCCGGTCCACGGGCCTAGGCAAGATGGTTCAGGAACCCCGGGCCAGGTTTCATCAACCTGAATGTGGAGTG
>CALCGO010000092.1 GCA_937901055.1 uncultured Rhodobacterales bacterium | reverse complement strand
TCGGCGATCGCATCGTCAAGAGCCGCCAGAACAACTGCTGCAAACAGTTTCTGGGCGCGGGCACCTTGGTCGTTGGCAAAAGCCGTTGAATCAACGTAATCGAACATACGCTGTCCTTCTCGTTTTACTTAAAGAGTGTGTTCTGCAATATGGCATTTTTTGGACGCTTCAGTAGTGCATTTAATGCATATCTGCCATGCGTCAAGGGAATGCCTCGATTTTTTGTCATTTTGTCGCACCCCAGATGTTGCAAGATTTTCTGTAAACAGCACTTTATCTTTTGGATTGGGTGGGTATAGTGCGCTTCATGAGTAGATATGCGCACATACCAATGAAATCGACTGCGGCGACAGCTGGCGGTCTTTCTGCGCTCCTCCTACTTCTTAGCAGCCTCTGAGCGAGCCGGGATAACGGCGCGCGCGCTCAGAGGAGAACTTTCGCGCCTTATACCAAATCACATGCTAAGGAATTCTTAATATGACTATCAAAACAAATCCGACGTCCGAGAAGAACCGCGTTCTGATCTTTGACACAACTTTGCGCGACGGTGAACAAAGCCCCGGCGCGACAATGACCTTGAACGAGAAGATCGAAATTGCCTCGCTTTTGGATGAGATGGGCGTCGATGTTATCGAGGCAGGTTTCCCGATTGCATCCGAGGGCGACTTCGAGGCCGTGACCGAGATCGCCAAGGCTGCGCCAAATACCGTGATTTGCGGGCTGGCGCGCGCGAGTTTTGGCGATATTGACCGTTGCTGGGAGGCGGTGAAAAACGCACGGCAGCCACGTATTCATACGTTTATTGGCACGTCCCCGCTGCACCGTGAATTTCAAGTGCAGTTGGATCGCGACGAGATGGCCCAAAAAATTCATGACACCGTAAGCTATGCACGGAACCTTTGTGACAATGTGCAGTGGTCGCCAATGGATGCGACCCGCACCGAAGACGACTATCTGGCGCGGGTTTGCGAGATTGCGATCAAAGCCGGCGCTACGACGATCAATATACCGGATACGGTTGGCTATACGGCCCCGCGCGAGAGTGCTGACATTATCCGTATGCTGTTGGAACGCGTGCCGGGGATGGATGAAATTATTATTGCCACCCACTGCCACAACGATCTGGGAATGGCGACGGCGAATTCGCTGGCGGCCGTCGAAGCAGGTGCGCGACAGATTGAGTGTACGATCAACGGCCTTGGTGAACGAGCGGGCAACACGGCGTTAGAAGAAGTCGTGATGGCCATGAAGGTGCGCCACGATATTATGCCATACCACAATAACATCGACACGACGAAGATTATGCAGGCCTCGCGGCTGGTGTCGACTGTTTCGGGATTTCCGGTGCAGTTCAACAAGGCGATCGTCGGCAAGAACGCATTTGCCCACGAAAGCGGTATTCATCAGGACGGGATGCTGAAGCATGCTGGCACATTCGAGATTATGCGGCCCGAAGACATCGGGCTGACCGAGACCTCGTTGGTGATGGGTAAACATTCGGGGCGGGCTGCGTTGCGCTCGAAATTAGAGAACCTTGGGTATGCGCTGGGTGACAACCAGTTGAACGATGTGTTCGTGCGGTTCAAGGAACTGGCTGACCGCAAGAAGGAAGTTTTTGACGATGATCTGATCGCGTTGATGACGGACAGCGATACCAACACGGCCAACGATACTATTCAGGTGAAAACCCTGCGTGTGGTTTGTGGTACCGAAGGGCCACAAGCTGCGGACTTGGCACTGGAAGTTGACGGAGAGTTGTCTGAGGTTACGGCCACCGGAGACGGCCCGGTGGACGCGGTTTTCAATGCCATCAAGATGGTGTTTCCACACGACGCGACCTTGGCACTTTATCAGGTGCATGCGGTGACCGAGGGCACAGATGCGCAGGCAACCGTCAGTGTTCGGATGGAGGAAGAGGGCAAAATCGTCACTGGGCAATCCTCGGATACGGACACCGTTGTGGCATCGGCCAAGGCCTATGTGAACGCGCTGAACAAGCTGATTGTGCGGCGCGCGAAAACCGCGCCGGCGGCGCTGTAGTAAAATACCCTTTGGCGAGAAGTTGCACAAAACATAAGCGACATCTCGCCAAGTGCCTTTTAACTATCACTAACCGAACCAACTATAAACTTTGCCCCCCTTTACCGCGAATGCGTAGAAATCGTATAAGGGGTTGAGGATGCGGTCCTGATGGCAGGGCCGCTTTGGATTCGAGGGTGTGAAATGTTTGATAAACTTAGCAGCATGTTATCCGCTGACATGGCGATCGACCTAGGCACGGCGAACACGCTGGTTTATGTTAAAGGCAAAGGCATTATTCTGAACGAACCTTCGGTGGTTGCGTATCATTTCCGGGATGGAAAAAAACATGTTCTGGCGGTTGGCGAAGACGCGAAAATGATGCTTGGCAGAACCCCTGGTTCTATCGAGGCGATCCGGCCGATGCGCGACGGGGTTATTGCGGATTTTGATGTTGCCGAAGAGATGATCAAACACTTCATCAAAAAGGTTCATAAACGCGGTAGTTTTGCGAAACCCAAGATTATCATTTGTGTACCGCACGGTGCGACTCCTGTGGAGAAACGCGCTATTCGTGAATCGGATTTGCAGGCGGGCA